>NZ_CAMUDP010000001.1:0-146509 GCF_947087635.1 Anaerococcus tetradius | reverse complement strand
ATTCATTTACATCTGACTTTTGTCTGATGCGTGATTTATTTTTTGTCCTTATCTTACGATAAGAATCATTGTACTCAAAGTATTAACTTTGGTTGTTGTTGTATTCTATATAATTTTATGATTATCATCTTTCGATGTTAATCTTGGTTCAATGTCGCTTTCGTCTTGCGATTCTTATATAATACTACACATTTTTTTGCTTGTCAACTTTTTTTATCATTTTTTGATGATTTTTTATGTTTTCCAAGTTTTATTCTTGTGTCGCATTGATATTAATATACACTTTTGAATTTGTTTTGTCAAATATTTTTTGTTTATTTTTATTTGACGTCTTTCAACGTGCCTAATTATAATACTATGACCTAGTCTACTTGTCAAATGTTTTTCTTTATTTTTATTTCTTCTATATATACAAGGGTTTTTTTTCTATATTTTTTCTTTTTTTTGTTTACAAATTGCCAAAAAGAGTTTATAGTAATTAAATATACTATAGAGGATGTGATTATTTTGTTTAAAACTTTAATTGAGATAAATGGCCGTCTAGGTACTTTTTTGTGGGGCTACCCCATGATTGTTACTTTATTTCTGGGGGGCTTGTATTTAATTTTTAGGTCGAGGTTTTGGGTTTATAGGAATTTCTTTTATATTTTTTCCCAAACTTTTGGCAAGCCTTCTGCTAATAATGGATCTACTGATACTTCTATTTCTCCTTTCCAGGCTGTTTCTACAGCTCTTGCTGGTACTATAGGGGCTGGTTCTATTATTGGTGTTTCTACAGCGATTGAGTTTGGTGGTCCTGGTTCTATTTTTTGGATGTGGATGGCTGCTCTTGTTTGTATGACTACTAAGATGTGCGAGGTTAGTCTTGCAGTTGCTACTCGTGAGATTGACGGAGAGGGTAAGTTTGTTGGCGGACCTATGTATTATATTTCCAAGGGTGCGAAGAAGCCTATTTTAGCGAAGCTTTTTGCTTTTTTCTCGGTTATTGCTATTCTTGGTACTGGTGGTCTTGTTCAGGCTAATTCTATTTCTGAGTCAATTAACGATATGTGTGGTCTTTCTTTAAGGACTTCTGGTATTTTGATAGTCGTTCTTATGCTTATGGTTCTTGTTGGAGGTATTAAGAGGATTGGGGCTTTTGCTGAAAAAATTGTTCCTTTTATGGCTCTTTTTTATGTTGCAGGGTCTATTCTCATTATTTTCCTTCAGAGGAAGTATCTGCTAGATGCTTTGTATCTTATTGTAAGTGATGCCTTTTCAGGTAAGTCCATGCTTGGTGGTGCTTGTGGTTCTGGTGTGCTTATGTCAATTAGATGGGGACTTGCTAGGGGAATTTTTTCTAACGAAGCAGGTCTAGGTACTGCACCTATGGCTCATGCTTCTAGCCATACTGACCATCCTATTAGACAAGGAATGTGGGGAGCTGTGGAAGTTTTTGTTTCTTCCCTTGTTATTTGTACAATGACTGCCCTTGTTATTATTACTTCTGGTCTATGGACTGATCCAAATTTGTCTGGAGCAAGCCTTACTGCAGCTGCATTTTCTAAATCTTTGCCTATGGGTAGATTTATAGTTAGTATAAGCCTTATTCTTTTTGCTTTTACTACTGCCGTTTCTTGGTGCTATTATGGACAAAGGTCAGTTTTCTATCTTAGCAAGTCTGATAAAGCAAGTTCTCTTTTTAAATATGTTTATATAGGATTTTGCTATCTAGGGGCTATAGGTGGTTTGAAATTTGCTTGGAACGTGGCAGATACTGCCAATGCTCTTATGGTAATTCCGAATGTAGTTGCCCTTATCTTGATGGCCAAATCTTTCTACAAACTCTTGAGAGATTTCGATTACTATAAGGATACTAACAAGAAAGGCGATTATACTTGGACCTATGATAATAAATGGAGGTCTTATTTTGAGGATTAGAAAAAAGGGGCTGTTGCAAAACTATGAATAGTCATCGTACCATCGTTAGAAGGTTCTCTTAGGAAATTTTCAGTGGTGCCTGCCGGCTGATGGAGGCAAAATTTCCGTGGAGGTTCTTCTAACGATAATGGTACGATTTATTCATTCTGCAACAGCCCCTTTTTCTCTGCTTACTTTTTATCCTCCTCTTGCAATTTTTGCTTAGTTAAATTTTTCTTACTTATCCTTTTTTAAAATCTTTATTAGAAGGATTAGGAAAATTACTAGTGTCATGAGAAGACTTCCTGAAAGGAGGCCTACAAATAGTTTGTTTCTTATTCCCAAAAGTACAAGGCTTATTGTAAGGCTTGATATGATTAAACTTAGTCCTAGTGATGCTAGGGCTCTTGTTTTGTTTTTTTCTATTTTTTGATAGGCTTGGAATTCTTCTTCGCTCTTTTTCTCTACTATAGCAAAATCTCCTCTTACTAGTTGTCTGAGGATATTTAGGCTTGTTTCTGGTAATTCCTTTATAAGACTAAAGGAGTCGTAGGTGTTTTTTAGGAGTCTATCAGTTACAAGGTCGGGGCTTAAAAGCTTTAGGGCCATTGCCTTGGATAGGGGAATAGCAAGTTCTAGGAAGGATTGTTCTGGAACTAGCTTTTCTATAAGACCTTCTACTGTCAGGATGGTTTTTGCAAAATTCACAAGCTCTGATGGAATCTTTATAGAATAATCCACAAGGAGCCTGTAAAAGTCAGCTATTAATTCCACTAGTTTAAGTTGGCTTATATTCATAGCCATATACTTGTCTAAAAGTTTTTGAATCCTTCTTTCGAATATAGGTATTTTTTTACTATCAAAAGCCAAAAGTCCCATGCCTATGATAGCATCGGTTATAAGCCTAACCTCATTGAGACTTGCCCCAAGGAAAATTTTAATAATTTGGTACCTATAATTTTTGGATAAGGAAGAGACTATGCCGAAATCTATGAGGTACAAGTCATTTTTTTCGTTTATAAAAATATTGCCAGGATGTGGATCAGCGTGGAAGAATCCATAAGAAAACATCTGATTGCTATAAGCCTTGATTATCCTTTGGGCGAGAATCTTCCTGGTATCAGAGTCCATAGCGTAGGCTTCTCTTATAGATTTACCTTCTATGTATTCGATAGTTAGGACAGTCTTTCCACAATAAGGCTCAAAGACAAGGGGTGCCCTAAAGTCGCTTGGCATTTTATTATCAGCCCTATATTTGAGGATATTTTCTTTTTCTAATTCTAAATCAATCTCTTTTGTTAGGGATAGCTTAAATTCCTCTATAACATCTCCTAGGTCAAAAGATTGGATAAAACTTAGTTTGTTTTTGAATCTCTTGTAAAGATCTGTCATAATCTTTAGATCTTCGCTAACCTTATCTTCTACGCCTTCTCTTCTTACTTTTACGACTACTTTTCTTATAGAGCCTTGATAATTTATATAGGCAAGATGAGTTTGGGCAATAGAGCCAGCTGCGAGGGCTTTTTCATCAAAGTCTAGGAAAATATCTTCAACAGCTCGGCCAAATTCCTTTTCTATAGTATCTTTTATGTAAATTAAGTCTTCTTCTTTGACATCGTCTTGGAGCTTTTCTAATTCCTTAATCATAGCTTCTGGAAATATATCTCTCCTAGTTGATAAAACTTGACCGAACTTAATAAAGACCGGTCCTAAGTCTTCGAAAAGCTCTTTGAGCTTTTGACCAAGGCGGATGCTACTTTCCAAAGTTTCTTTATCATTTTTAATATCCTTGCTAAAGACCCTTCTAGCGTCGATAACTAAATCTGGATTGAGGAATTTTCTTATTATTTCTAATTTTCTCTTCCTGTATGTCATAGCCTGCTCTTTTCTTTAATAATCTTTACATCTTATATTAGTTTTACCCAAAATACTTGTTTTTAAGTACACAAAAAGGCTAAAGCCTTAGCCCTAGCCTTTAATTCTTATAGAATTGCTTCTCTTAAATCTTTTAAAGCTTTTCTTGCTACATCCATAGCCTTTTGCATAGAAACCTTGTTAGTCATATCGACCCCTGCCTTCTTCAACACCTCTATTGGGTATTCGCTCTCTCCAGCCTTTAGGAAGTTTAGATAAGCTTGTCTCTGATCATCCGTTCCATGAAGGATGTTTTGGCTTAGGGCAACAGCACTCATGAAGCCTGTAGCGTATTGGAAGACATAGTAGAACATATAAAAGTGCGGAATCCTTGCCCATTCTGCTGATATATATTCGTCTACTTGTATATCTTTACCAAAAAGCTCTTCATTGAGCTCTTTGTATATTCCGTGAAGTCTTTCTGCTGGAATTGCCTCGCCAGCTTCTACTAATTTATTTACCTTATGTTCAAATTCTGCAAACATAGTTTGCCTAAAGACTGTTGATTTGAATTGGTTAACAAAGTAATTTAGAAGATAAGCTGTTTCTTCTTCTGACTTAGAGTTTTTGAGTAAATAATCAAGGAGAAGAAGTTCATTGGTGGTTGATGCAATCTCAGCTAGAAATATTGAATAAGAACCATATTGGTATTTTTGGGTACTTCTTGTGTAATAAGAGTGCATAGAATGACCTAGCTCATGGATTACTGTAAAGACATCATCAATAGTGTTTGTATAGTTAAGAAGGATAAAGGGTTGGGTGTCATAGGCACCTGATGAGTAAGCTCCCCCTCTTTTACCCTTGTTAGGACAAACATCGAACCAACCTGTATCAAAGCCTTCTCTCGCAACTTTGACATATTCTTCGCCCAAAGGTTTGATTGCTTCAAGGACAATTTCCTTAGCCTCATCAAAATCTATTTTTCTCTCATAATCTTTTACAAGAGGCATGTAGATATCATGAAAACCTAAATCGTCCACTCCTAAGAATTCTTTTCTAAGGCTTGTATAATCCCTGTGGATGTCTGCATTATCATGAACTACTTCTAGCAAATTATCGTAAATATCTTCAGAAAGATTGTTAGCAAAAAGGCTCATTTGCCTAGCTGAATCAAAATTTCTAAGCTTCGCTTCTGTGTTGTGAGCGGAAAAATCCCCATCAAGAGTTGATGCTAGGGTATTAGAAAATTGCCTGTAAGTTTTGTAGTATTTTTCATAAACTTCTCTTCTGAAATTTCTATCCTTGTCTTGTTGCAAATTCACAAAGTTTGCATCAGTAATTTCTATATCCTCTCCATCCTTGTTAACATGAGGAAAGCTCATATCTGCATTTGAAAATATCATATAGGTTGACCTAGGATTTTGTCCAGTCTTGGCAAAGCTTGCTATAATCTTCTCGCTTTTCTCATCTAGGGTATGGTCTTTGAATCTGTAGATATCGTCAAAATAATGCTTTAGATAAGATATTTCAGAATCTTCTAGATATTGCTTAATAAGTTCATAATCTGTTGCCAAAAGTTCTGGTCTTACAAAGGATAGGGCTTCACCTGTCAATACATAGGTGTTTGTCGCTATTTGGTTCATCTCTTGATATTTAGTTACCCTCGTATCTTCGTCAGACCTTAGAGAGGCGTAAACATAAGCCTTCTCCATCTTTCTTGAAAATTTCTCATCGAGTTTTATAAATTCCTTAAAAGTTTCAAGATCCTTTGTAAGCCTTCCCTTAAATCCTGTAAGGAGTTTGGCTAATTTTTTTACTTCTTCTATATCCTTGTAGAAATCCTCATCATTTTTGTAAATTGATGTAGTATCCCATTTCAATCTTTCTTCAATGTCTTTTCTTTCCATATTCTCTCCTATTTTATAGTAATGACATCTTTGCCATTTTTATCTTTTGTCTTTTCTATAAATAATATTTCCTTGCTATGATTGCCACTTATGAGATGACCTATGTCCATATCTTCTCCCAAGACCTTGCCCCTAATAGTCTCCTTTTTAAGTCCATAGGTCATGTATAGGTCTGCTAGTTGAGATTCTTCAGCCCTTAGCCTTTCTGATATAGCCTTCTTGATATCTCCCTTTGTTTTCTTTCCATCTTCCCCTAAACCATCTCCAAGCCTAGTAATAGAAGGCTCTAGTTTGTCAGTAGTATTGGAAAATATAAAGGAATCTATCTGACTAAGGTACTTGTCATAAAGATAATAAGCACTTAAAGTTTCTTTTTCATATATTGCAAATTCACTTACAAGAAGCATCGGCCCACTGTCTGAATCAAAAGTTATGACCTTTACAAAAACCCTATCTAGGTCAGGCCTTGACAATAAAGCAAGACTTTCTTCAACAAGGCCACCCTTATTATAGACTTGATCTAGGTAAATATTGCCATCATCTTCTTTTTTTATAACAAAGCCTAGCTGCTTAGATGAAAAATCCATTTGCTTTATTAAACCCAAAGAGCTTTCTATGGCTTTTCTATCACAAAGACTTGCCTTCTTATAGAGCTTTGCAAAGTCGATTCTTTCTATATCCTTCTTGCTTATCGCATCCTTGTAGCTAATCTCAGGCATCTTTATAGGTTTTTTTTGGCTTTCCTTATTAAGAAGCTCCTTTTCAAAACTTTCCCTAGATTGAAAAGAGCAAGCACTTAGCAAAAAAAGCAAAGCTAATACCAATCCATATTTTCTCATCTTAACTTAAATCCCTACACTCTTATTGCCGATTATTATAAATAAAATGGATAAAACTACAAAGGCTAGAAGCGAAATTATTATAGTAGTCATAGGAAGTTGTCTATGCACAACTGGGAAAATACCAGCTAAAATCACTCCTGCCAAAAAACCTCCAATATGACCTTGGATGCCTATGCCAGTTGCAAACAAAGAATAAACAACATTTATCGCTATGATTGATAGAAAACTTGCTCCAAGACCCCTTAGAATATCATCATCCCTATAATTAATCATAAGACCAATGGCAAGGCCAAATATCCCATACAAGGATGTAGACGCTCCAGCAGAAACTGTGTTGTTGCTAGCAAAGGCATAGGTGAATAAGTTACCCATTATTCCTGCCAATAAATAAATAATAAGAAAGTTTCTAGAACCATAAAGCTTCTCAAACAAAGGCCCGATACTATATAGGAAGTACATATTAAATAAAATATGAAAAAAACCTATATGGATAAAAGCAGCTGTAAATATCCTCCACCATTGACCAAGCTTAACTAAGGGCTTAACCATTGCTCCAAAGCGAACAAGGTTATCTATATCCTCACTACCTCCATGTAAAGTCATTATGATAAAAACTGCAATATTCACCAGCATCAAGGCTGTCGTCACTTTTGTTTCTCCTAATTTTTTAAAATTTATACTCATAATCAATAATTGTACCGCTTTAAGACTAGATTTCAGAATTTCTAATATAGGTCTTATCTATATCTCTTGCTATTTTCTTTATTTCTTCAAGAACAGATTTTCTATCAAGATTATTCGCCATCTCGTAATCGTAAATATAATCAAAATACTCACTATTATCAAGCTTCCTATCACTTGCATTGTGGAGGAAAATAATCTTAACCCTATCATTATATCTTTTGGCAAGTTTTGCCATAGAAATAGAAGAATAAGCATTAAATTGACTCAAATCCTCTCCCAATATTATAAAATCCATATCCTTTACCATTTCTCTAAAATTTACCTTCTCCAAAATATAATCCATAGGCTTAGAAATCTTGGCCTTGAAATATGTAAACAAGGCCCAAGCACAACCGCCACCAGAACCTAGAGAAGGAAAATCGACATGACCTATACCCAGAAGTTCAGAGGTCCTAGCTATAAAATTTTCACAACCCCTAAAAAGCCTTGCTACATCATAATCGCTAGCCCCTTTCCTGTAGGCCCTATATTCCAAAAAGGAGTTATCACCAAAAAGAGTCATCTCGCTGCTAGTGGCAATAATTATATTAGCTCTCTTAAATCTCTCATCAACATTATCAATATCGATCCTTCTAAGCTTAGATAAATTTTTTGCGATAGGGCTTAGGCTATTATCTTCATCATCATAAAACCTTGCCCCAAGAGCATAAAGCATACCCATACCCATATCATTACAAGCACTATCTCCAAGACCGATATAAAAACTTTTAGCACCATTATCGAGGGCATCTATAAAAACTTCTCCCAAACCCAAAGATGATGCATTCATAACATCTAAGTCTTCCTTGTAAAGTAGGGAAAGACCTGATGACTCTGCCATCTCGATTGTAGCAAAATCATCCTTCAACAAATACCTAGCTGTAATTGCTTCATTAAGTGGATTGTGTACATTTACATATTTGTAAGTTCCTCCAGAAATGAACTTCATCGACTCGATAGTTCCTTGCCCACCATCCAAAAAAGGAATTGGATAAGACTTAGAAGATAAAGTCTTCTTGAAAATCTCTCCCATGCAAACAGAATCCTCGAAATCTTTAATTGTATCTATAGCTATTAATGTTTTCATTTTATCTCCTCACTAGAAATATATACCCGATTATTTTTAAATATTTTTAAAATATAACTTAAAGGCTCCTGTAAAAGAAAATACTTGGATAAAAGACTCAATTTAACGGAAAAAACTTTACATATCGCCATTGTCTTGTTATACTAGATGAGAAAGGATATACTTTCGCTGTTTAACTCAGAAATCCTAAGGATTTCTACCATCAAAGACCATTACTCCTTGTAATGGTTTTTTATTTTGTCTTGGCAAACAGCGAAAGAGGCAAAATTTTTTTAAAATTTTGTTAAGGAAGTCAATCAATTAATTTCTTCGAATTTAATTGATTGGTCTAACTTATTATTTCAAATATCTTTCTTCCCATATTTTTCCAGGAGTATTTTTCTATTTCTTTATTCACATCTTCTGTGAAGATTTCTTCGTCTAGTCTTTCTATTTGCTCTTCGATTTTGCCTGCTAGTCTTTCTACATAGGAATCGACATCTTCTTCGTAAGGCTGGTCAACGTTTTTTATTCTTGGTAGGACTACAAATTCTATGGCCTTTTTCTCTTTAATTATTGGGCTTAATAGTTTATCTAGACCTTCTATGTAGCTTGTTACTACTAGTTTATGGCAAGCCAAGGCTTCGATTGCCACAAGTCCCAAGGCTTCAAAGTATGATGGTAGGACAAATATATCCATCTGCCTTAGATGATCTGCCATTGTTTTTTGGTCTTCGGCGTCGTGAATTATTAGATTTTCTGAATTGTCGGTATTTTCTCTTAGGATTTTCTTATCTTCTTCACTTGCATTTCCGACTATATACATTTTTATCTTTGGATATTTTTTCTCTAAAGTCTTTAGGCTTTTGGCAAGCTCAAAGACCCCCTTAGACCTAGTGATTTTTCCTGCATACATTATTCTAATGATATCATCGGTTTTTGCCTTTGGGTTTTCATAGAATACTTCTTGGTTGAATCCTCCACCTATTAGACTAATTTTTTTTACTCCAAGTTTTTCCCTTATACTTTCATCTTCTTGGTCAGTTACTGTCAAAACTTGGTCGAGCTCTTTGATATGGCCTAGTCTTTTTAAAAATCTAGGATGTTTTTTTATCTGTCTTATGTCGGTTCCGTGGGATATGCCCACCACTTTTACTTGTGGAAATATTCTTCTTACTAAGTCTGTTACAAAAAATAAGTGGTGGCTTATTACGAGCTCTGGCTTGAAAGAATCTTTTATTTCAATTAGCTTATCCCTAAAGGCTTCTTCTAGCATATCTATCTCATCTTCACTCATCTTGCTATAAACTGTCGACTCATAGGGCATAACATCACTCATTCCACATATGTGGAATGGCAGTTTTTCTGTCATGTAGACTACTTCTTTAGAATTTTTTATAGGAAAATCAATTACTATTGCCTCTTCTGTCCCGTAGAGGGCTAGATTTTCATGGCCCATATCTTCAAAGCTTTTTATTAAATTTGTAAAGTAGACTCCAGATCCTGTTTTTTGTGGGAGCTGGGTTAAAACGTGCAGTATCTTCATCTAATCTCCTCAATCTTGTAGGTTACTTTTATCTTTTGACCGACCTTGTATTTTTTGCCATCATTTAATTTTGTCATTTCCATTTCTCTTCTGTCGTTTTTTAGGAAAATTCCTAGCCTATCCCCATCAAAGTTAAGATTCTCTATGACAAATTCTTCTCCCATGTCATTTTCTATAATTTTTTCTGGTCTCACATAGCCTCCATCAAAGAAATTGGCCTTACCCATAAATTTTAGGGAAAATTCATCCTTCGGTTGATTATATATTTCTTCTGGGCTTGCCTTTTCTATGAGCCTTCCTTTATTTAATATAATTATTTCATCAGCCATAGCAAAGGCCTCATTTCGGTCGTGGGTTACAAAGATGGTCGTTATCTTAAAGTCTTTCTGTATACTCTTTATCTCTTCTTGCATTTTATTTCTCAAATTATAGTCAAGGGCTGATAGGGGCTCATCCATCAAGAGTAGTTTGGGTTTTACAACTAGGCTTCTTGCAAGTGCCACCCTTTGCTTTTGTCCACCAGATAATTCACTTTCATATCTTTTTTCAAGGCCTTTAAGTCCAACTTTTTCAAGAACTTCCAAAGCTTTCTTCTTTTTTTCATCCTTAGCTAGGCCCTTGGCCCTGAATTTTAGACCGTACATGACATTTTCTAGGACATTCATGTGGGGAAAGATTGCATATGATTGAAAAACTGTCGAAACATCTCTTTCTTCCGGGCTTTTTTTGCTTACATCTTCTCCATCTATAATAATCTTTCCTTCATGGTCTAAAAAGCCTCCTAGGCAGTGAAGGATTGTAGACTTGCCAGATCCAGAAGGGCCCAACAAGCACAAAAATTTTCCCTCTTCTAGGCCAAAGGATATGTCTTTTATGGCGTAGGCCTGTCCATATTTCTTAGTTAAATTTTTTATTTCTAGATACATCTTATCTCCTTAGCCAGTGGCTTTTTTCTTTCGTAAGGACTTGGATTAGTAGGTTAAAAATTAGGCAAATCACGAGAATATAGAGGGCAATAACAGAGCCTTCATTGTATTTGCCACTGTTAATTACATCAAACATTACCAAAGTCATTAGTTTTTTGGATGGATAAACCAAAAAGATGATAGAGCCCACTGTAGTCATTGTGGTAGTGAAGGCATTTATAAGGCTTACCCTCATGCTTTCTTTACTTAGAGGAAGGATTCCATCCTTGATTTCATAAAAGGATCCCCCTCCCAAATCCCTTATTGCCTTTAATATATTTTTATCGACAGACTTCATCGAAGCGTTAAATATCCTAGTTGAAAAAGGCAGTTGCTTAAATAAAACATTGAAGATAACTATGGCACTTGTCCCAGTTAGGTAGAAGGGCTTATCCCTAAAAAATAAAAGATAGGCCAGGCCGAAAAACATGCCAGGAATTACATAAGGTAGGTTTGCAAAATAATCAATGACTTTCATATAAGAGTCTTTTTTTATTATCAAATAATATCCGATTAACATACCAAGCAAGCTCCCCCCTAGGGCTGATATAAGTGAATAAGTAATCGACCTTATAGTAATTGAGTTGATATATCTAGCAGTATCTTTGAAGTTTTCTAAGCTAAAGACTAAGCTTCCATCTTTCATGCGGCTAAAGGCAGTAAATATTATTGATATATATAAGATACTTAGGGTTAAGAGGAGGAGGCTTGATATAAATGCTATCGTGTAATACAAGATAGTCTTGTCATGGAGCTTGATAGCCTTTCTTTGAGATGAAAGACCTAGACTTGTATAATTTTGCCTATTTTTCGCAAAGATAAAATAAACTAAGAGGGTCAAAAATAGAATTATTATATTCATAGACGCTGCAAGAGAAAGATTTCCATTGGCTATAACCTCAAAATATGCTTCTAAGGCTAGGACAGAAAATTTACCTCCAATTATGTTAGGGGTTGCAAAATCTGCTATTGATTTGAAAAAACTTAGCATAAAGACAGCAGAAATTCCATTTTTCATAGAAGGAAGTAGGATATCAATAATTATATTATTTGTCCTAGCCCCAAGACTTCTTGCTGAATCTATTATCCTCTGGTCAATTTTTTCTAAAAAGCCTACAAGAAGTAAGGTATTTAAGGATAGGTAAGAAATGCTTTGCATGGACATAATCCCCCACATATTGTAGGGATTTAAGGATAGACCCAAAATCCCATAGGAAATAAAGCCTCGCCTGCCGAAAAGATTTATGTAGGAAAGACTCGTTACAAAGGGCGGAGAGATTAGTGTTATAGATAAGATAGTGGTAATTATTAGCCTAATCTTTTTGTTTGAAAAATAGAAGAAAAGACTAACAAAAACAGAGCTTACTACTGACAAGATACTAGTGCCAATGGAAAGCTTTAAAGAATTGCCTATCAACTTCTTCATCTTCAATACCCTTATTATATTAGCCAAAGTAAAGTTTGACCCTATGAAAAAAGCCTCCTTAAAGACGAAGATTAAGGGCATTAATATAAAAATTATTACACTCAGACTTAATAGCGACGGAACTATTAAGGATTTTATTTTTTTTAGCAAATCGCATCCCTCTCACAAAAAAGAGCTTTTACAAGCAAACTTTTTATAAGTTAATTTTGTAAAAGCTCCCCAGCTATTATTTTTCGCTAGCCTTATCCTTGGCTATTTCTTTGAATTTATTTAATATTTCATCTCTCTTTGTACCAAAAGTTGATAGATCTTCGTCAATTAGCTTATCTTTTGGAAGGCCTAGATCGAAGCCCTTGGCTCCTTCGACAATTAGTTGGTTAGTATCTTTGCCATCAATGTCAGCAATCATCTTTTGGGCTTCAGCTGTAAGCATGAAATCTTCGAAAGCTTTAGCTACATCAGCATTTTCGCTATCCTTAAATACAGCTACTCCCTCTGGTACCCAGCTAATTCCATCTTCTGGATAAACTACAGAAAGTCCGTTATCCTTAGCAGCATCGAAGGCTTTTTTATCAACTGGAATAATTCCAATAGCAAATTCTCCTTGGGCTGTCTTTTCTTGAGGGTCTTTTCCTCTTTTTGAATAGAAATCTATATTTTCGTTGATTTTTTCAAATAAAGCCCAGCCTTCTTCCTCCCCATATAGGTCTAAGAGTCCCTTTAAGGCTGCATAATTTGTTCCAGATATAGCAGGGTTAGACATAATTATCTCTCCCTTGTACTCTTCCTTGGCAAGGTCCTTCCATGTTTTTGGTGCTTCTAGTCCCTTTTCTTTTAAGATTTTATCATTTACAATAAAACCTACCACAGTTAGACCCTTAGAAGTATAAAAGCCGTCCTTATCCCTAAACTTTTCTGGAATCTTATCTGTCATTTCTGACTTATAAGAATCAAGGAGCCCATCATCCTTAGCTGCCATGAAAGCATCAAGGCCACCGCCAAACCACAAGTCTGCCATTGGCTTTCCTTCAGCCTTAGTTCTTGTTATAACTTCTCCTGAAGACATTGATAAGAATTCTACCTTAGCTCCTGTAAGCTCGCTAAATTTATCAAATAAAGGTACATAAGAATCACTTGTAGCAACTACATTTAAGTTTCTTCCCTTAAAATCTGGCAAAGTAAGCTCACTAGCCTTGGCTGATTCTTTTTCATCCTTGTTTTCTTTCTTATCTTCCTTGTTCTCATCAACTTTAGCCTCAGTTTTTACTTCACTGTTAGCTGCTTCTTTGTTATCGGCAGCCTTTCCACATGCACTTAGTGTAAAAATCATGGTCAGTGCCAATAACAGTCTTGTTATTTTTTTCATATTTCCTCCCTATTAATATGTGATATATTACTATCATAACATAAATAAAATATTTTATCAAAACGATTCGCTTCTTAAAACATTTTGATAAATTACAATTAATTAGTAAAGTAGTTAAAGAATTATTAGAAATTTATAATATAAAAACTAAATTCTATCTAAGAGGAGGAGATAACTTGTTAAAAAATAAGAAATTAGCGATTGTTTTTTCGATTTTCGCTATGCTTTTGTGGGGTTCAGCCATCCCTACCATAAAGACTACCTATCTAGAACTAGGCATTGGTCCTAGCGATACTGGACTAAAGATATTAATTGCTGGAATAAGGTTTTTCATGGCTGGAATCATAACCTTGTTATACTTTTTCATTTTTGATAGGTCTTTTAAGGATGTTAAAAAAATGAATTGGAGATTTGTCTTAATCCTGGGCTTAGTTCAAACAAGTATCCAATACTTGTTTTACTATATAGGTCTATCAAATACCTTTGGGGTCAAATCTTCAATTATCCAGGCAGCCAATTCCTTCATAGTTGTAATATTTTCCGCCCTACTTTTGCCAGAAGATAAGATTAATTCAAAAATGATTCTTGCCCTTATCATAGGAACAATAGGTATTGTAATAACTAACACTGGAAAACCAATAGGCGGTGAAGCTATGAAGCTTACTGGTGAGGGCTTC
This sequence comes from Anaerococcus tetradius, assembly GCF_947087635.1. Classification (NCBI taxonomy): domain Bacteria; kingdom Bacillati; phylum Bacillota; class Tissierellia; order Tissierellales; family Peptoniphilaceae; genus Anaerococcus; species Anaerococcus tetradius. The sequence goes on along the minus strand of NZ_CAMUDP010000001.1, from coordinate 132,238 downwards.
ATCATCATATCAACATCAATAAACGCCTTCTGCACTGTTTTAGTTAGAAAATATGGCAAGGGCATAAATGGCTTCTTGTTGACGGGAATCCAATTTTTAGTAGGCTCAATCGTCTTAATTTTAGTAGGATCTGCTGTATCATCAAATACTTTGCACTTTACAATGAAAGCGGCTATACTTCTAATATATGCTGCCTTCATATCAGCAACTTCCTTTAGCATATGGACTAAGGTTCTACAAATCCATTCAGCTAACGAATTTGGCATTTACAAACTTTTCGTTCCATTATTTGGATCTATCCTCTCAGTGATAATCCTCGGAGAAAGTTTTACAACAAGGCTTGCTTGTGGCATGGTCCTCGTCCTATCAGCTTCCTTGATTTTAAACTTAAATAAGAAAAAGCTTAATAGATAAAGCTAAGGCTTAGACCCCTATTTCAAATCACTTATTTGATTGAAATAGGGGTTTTTGATATGGAATTTACTAGTCTATCTAAGTTCTTTGGAAAGATTTTCTAACAAAATTTAGAAATTTCCTATTAATTTTTAATAAAGTAAAGATAAGAAAAGTAATGAAAAATCTAGTTGCCGAAAAATTTCCTTCTATCTACAGCTAGGCTAAACTAATAACTTAACTTAGCTATTTTCTTTAATTTATGCTAGTAAATAAAAATATATTTACCAACTAATTTGACTTTTAGTTTAGAATGATTATAATTATTGTATAGCGAGTGATAATGATTATAATTATGACTTAGTATAAAATAAAAGGAGAAAATTATGGCTTTTATAGGAAGAAAATTACCAGAATTTAGTTTAGACGCTTACAACCCAGCTAAGGAAGAATTTGTTACAATTACTGACAAGGACCTCCTTGATAAGTGGACTGTCCTCATTTTTTATCCAGCAGACTTTACTTTTGTATGTCCAACAGAGCTTGAAGACATGCAAGAATCATATAAACAATTAAAAGAACTTGGAGCTGAAGTTTATTCAGTATCTGTTGATACACACTTTGTTCACAAGGCATGGCATGACAACAGCGAAGCAATTAGTAAGATTGAATACACAATGATTGGTGATTCAAATAAAGAACTTACTAGAGAACTTGACCTTCTTGACCCTTCAGGCAAGGCTTTAAGGGCAACTCTTGTAGTAGATCCTGAAAATGTAATCCAAACTATCGAAATCAACGCAGATGGAATCGGTAGAAAGGCAAATGTAAATATCAACAAGATTAAAGCAGCTAAGTACGTTGCTGCCCATCCAGGTGAAGCTTGTCCTGCTAAATGGGAAAGTGAAGAAGATGCGACCCTAACACCAGGTCTTGATCTTGTAGGAAAAATCTGATATGTTAGATCGAAAACTAAAAAGCCAGCTAGCCCAATATCTTGACTTATTAAAGACAGAAGTCGTTATTGGGCTTTCTGTCAATGAAGATGAAAATTCTAAGAAAGTTAAAGAATTTGTTGATGATGTAGCAAGTCTTTCTTCGAAAATAAAAGTCGAAGAAAAGAAACTCCAATACATTCCTTCTTTCGAGCTAAAGGGAGAGTTTGACCATGGAAAAATCGTCTTTGCCGGTCTTCCTCTAGGTCACGAATTTGCGTCCTTTGCCCTTGCCCTCCTTCAAGTTGGAGGAATTGAGCCAAAGGTTGATCCTAGCATAAAGAAAAGAATCAAAGCTCTTGATGGAAGTGATTTTGAAACAATAGTTTCCCTATCCTGCCACAATTGTCCAGATGTTGTCCAAGCCCTCAATATAATGGCAATCCTAAATCCTTCTGTAAATCACACAATGATTGAAGGATCCATGTTCCAAGACTTAGCAGAAGGTCGTGATGTACTTGCAGTTCCAGCTATTTTTAAAGATGGGGACTTCTTCGAGGGTGGCAAACAATCAATTGAGACTATCCTCGATAAACTCGGCTCTAAGATAGATGCAAATCACTTTGCTGATAAGGGACTTTTCGGTGTCCTAATAATTGGTGGTGGCCCTGCAGCAGCAACCGCAGCAATTTATGCAGCAAGAAAAGGAATAAAGACCGGTATAATTGCAAGCGAATTTGGTGGTCAGGTAAATGAAACACTTGGCATAGAAAATATTCCTGGCTTTAAATACACCGAAGGCCCTGATTTCATGAATCAAATGAAAGAACAAGCCCTAGCCTTGGATGTTGATATAATGACAGGAGCCCTTGCAGATAATATAGAAAAAAGGGATGCTCTTGTTGAAATAAGCCTAGATAATGGAGCAAAATTACAAACAAAAACAGCAATTATAGCCACAGGTGCTAGATGGAGGCTAATAGGTATACCTGGAGAAACTGAATTTAGAAACAAGGGAGTAGCTTATTGCACCCACTGTGATGGCCCACTCTTTAAGGGCAAAAACGTAGCAGTAATCGGCGGAGGAAATTCAGGAATAGAGGCTGCAATTGATCTAGCTGGCATGGTTAAACATGTAACTGTCCTAGAATTTTTGCCAGAATTAAAGGCTGATGAAGTCCTCCAAAAAAAGGTAAAATCCCTAGCTAACGTAGATATCATAACCAATGCCCAAACCACAGGTCTATATGGTTCTAACAGACTAGAAAGCCTAGAATATACAGACAGGATTTCTGGAAAGGAAAACAAGATTGATATAGCAGGTTGCTTTATCCAAGTAGGCCTTGTGCCAAATACAGAATGGCTAGAAAAGACAGAAGTAAAACTTAGCCAAAGAGGAGAAATTATCACAGGTCCCGATGGGGCTACAAATGTAGAAGGCATCTTTGCAGCAGGAGATGTGACAGAAGAGCTATTTAAACAAATTGTTATAGCCGCAGGATCAGGTGCGACAGCAGCCCTTGGTGCTTTTAACTTCTTGATGAGAAAATAAAAATCTAACATATAAATTATTAATAAACTAAACTTTAAAATCCATCCAAGAAACGGTCTCTTCCCCTTATGGGGATTGACCGTTTTTTATTTTATCTTCGCAATATTTACCTATCTTCTAAATGTCTTCTACTAGACCTAAAATCCTATCCTTAAAACTGATTAGCTAATATTTATTGTAAAAAATTTTGTTAATTCCCTGTCTTTTTTTGATAATGCAAATCACTCTTGACTAACTATTTGATATATGTTATCATTATCATGACTAGTCAACTGATAACAAAATATAAGTATGAGGTGAATTATGAAAAACAACAAGAAATATACTCTAGTAGCTCTCCTTTCTTTAGGTCTTATCCTTTCTGCTTGCCAAAAGGATCAAGCTAATGATAAGGCTTCTGATAATGGTAAGGCAGAAACTAAGGTAGAAGAACAAGCTAAGGAAGAAAAACCAGCTGAAGAATCTAAAAAAGATGCTAAGGATGCTGATAAAGCTTCTGAAGAAGTAAGCATGGCTGATTGGGAAGGCGAATGGAACAGCATGGGTGGTTACCTAGAAAAACCTGAAATCCAAGCTGCTTACAAGACCCTAGCTGAAAAAGAAAATACAGATGAAAAGACTGCTAAAGAAGGATACCTAAAGAAAAGAAAATGTGATTTTGGTGGTCTTGAAATTTCAGGCGACCATGTGAAATTCTTAAAGGAATTCCCAGAAGCTAAGGGCGAAGTTATTGCCGAAGCTGATTACAAATTCAAGGAAAAAGTAGAGGCAGAACATGAAGGCCATAAATTAGAGTGGGATATCTTCGAAGCTACAAGCGAAAATGCTCCTTACAAGGTTCTCATGATGATGCCTATCCACGGTGAAGAAAGTCTAACCCACTTCCACATGAGATATGGTGATGATAAGGATAGCCTCCTTAAAGAAGAGGGCTGGTATCCAACCTTTGTTAAACCATCTTCTACCGACCAACAAATCATAGATGAAATTAGTGAGTAGGATATTATCCCTTGGTCTTAGGGCTAAAAGTCCTTATAGATTTAGGCTAAAGAATTTTCTTGTAGTTTTTCCCCTACTAATCCTCTTTTTAGCAAGCGGATGTTCAAAAGACAGTAAAAAGACTAAAGATTCTCCCTTAATTTATACTTCTTTTTATCCAATCTGTGACCTAACAAAGATGGTTGGTGGGGATACTATAAATGTAGAATCTTTCATGCCCTTGGATAAGGATCCTCATATTTGGGAACCAAGTCCAAAGGATATGAAAAAGCTAGCCAAATGCGACCTTCTAGTTGTTAATGGAGCAAATATGGAGCCTTGGCTTGATACTGTTAGAGAGAATTTGCCAAATCTTGATATCCTAAAGCTTTCAGATTCTGTAGACCTCATTACTTATAAGGGGGCAGCAGCTATTGGTGATTTTCAATATCTAGCAAGGATTGATGTCGAAGCGGGTAAGAATAAAATCGACTTCGGCCATACCCACGAGGATATGATGAGGGTCGCTTTTATTAAAGACGAAGGACTTAGCCAAAAAGATTTGGTAAAAAAGGCCAAGGAAGTGATGAGCCAAAAGGGCGAACTAGTCCATCAAAAATCTACAAGCAAGATAGAAGAGGGCAAGGTTTACGGTATAGAGATGGGCCATGAATCTGGTGAAGTATTTTTTGATTTCCCAGAAGCTGGCAAATGGATTTTCATCTCTGATAGGATAAGCGAGGACTTGCTCCCATACAACTTTGCTGATGGCAAGGGGAATTTCTTAAAGGATGAGGGTAAGGAGGTCTCCCTTATGGAGGGCTCTTCGTCAGGTTTTGATAAAATCACCTATGACCCTCACTCATGGATATCTATTGTCAATGCTAAGAAATACCTAAATGCCATCCAAGAAAAACTTATTGAAAAATATCCGGACCACGAAAGACTTTATAGAAAAAATAAGTTAAAATACGTTGATAAATTGACAGATATAGATGCAGAATATAGAGATAAATTCGCAAAGCTTGATAAAAATAGGAAGAATTTCCTAACCCTCCATTATGCTTACGCTTATCTAGCTAGAGATTTTAATCTTAACCAATACCCTCTCCAGGGCCTAACTAGCCTTGAAAGTCCAAGTCTAAAGACAATCAAGAAGGCTATCGACTTTTCGCAATATTACCATATTTCAACTGTATTTTATGAATATGGTCAAAATCCAAAACAAGCCAAGGCACTGGCAGAAGAAATAGGGGCTAAAATCTCTCCTCTTGCCTCTATGGAGTTTTTAAGCAAAGAACAAAAAGACAAAAATCAAGACTATATTGATTTGATGAGAATGAATCTAGAAAATCTCTACAATTCTATGGCCGAGGAGGAAAAATGAAAGCAATAGAAATAAAAGATGTGACCTTTGCCTACAACAAAATCCCCGTCATAAAATCCTGTGATTTTAGCCTAGAGATGGGAGATTTGGCCCTTATCCTTGGTGGTAATGGCAGTGGTAAGTCAACTTTGATTAAATTAATGTTAGGTGAACTAAAAAAAGATACAGGTTCGATAAAGATTTTAGGAAAGAATATCGAAGATTATAAGTCCTATAAAGATATCGGTTACCTTCCTCAAATAAATATTGTAAATAAGATTTCTTTTCCTATAACTTGTTTGGAGCTTGTATCTTTAAATCTTTATGAGGATTTCGGTTTTATCAAAATCCCTAGAAAATCCCATTACAAAAAGGCTAAGGATATCCTTAACAAGATGGGCATGGGGGATTTTATCAATACTCCTGTTAATGAATTATCTGGCGGACTTGCCCAAAGAGCAATGATTGCCAAAGCAATGATTAATAACCCACAAATCCTCATTTTAGATGAGCCTACAGCAGGTGTAGATAAGGAAAGTAAGGCTAATTTTTTTGAAACCATAGACATTCTTTCAGAGAAATTTTCCATAACTATTGTCATGGTAACTCATGAACTAAAGGAAATGGAAAGCCTTAACTTCACTATGAAAAAATATGAAATGACTGAAGGGAGGCTTGTAGAATGTTAGAATTTGCTTTTATGAGAAAAGCCCTACTTCTAGGTTTTCTCCTTTCTATTATGATTCCTATTATAGGAATAGTTATTGTCAATAGAAAGACCTCAATGATAGGCGATGCCCTATCTCATACAGCCCTTGCAGGCGTTGGTATGGGGCTTATCCTTGGCTTTGATCCTCTTTTAGGATCTGCTATTATTTGTGTAATAGCAGCCTTTCTTATAGAATTAATAAGAAAAAAATTTCCCCAATATGGTGATATGGCAACAGCAGTAATAATGTCGACAGGTCTTGGTATAGCAGCCATCCTGTCAGATTTCGCTCCCGGTGGTAATTCCTTCGAGTCCTACCTTTTTGGTTCGATCTCATCAGTTACCACTGCTGATATAATAAATACATCCATTGTGTTTGTCTTAGTTATTATCCTTTCTGTAAGCAGGTATTCAGCCCTTTTAGCTATTGCCATAGATCCAAATACTGCAAGGCTTTCTGGGGTTAAGGTAGAAGCTGTTGATGCTATCTTTACCCTCCTTGCAGCTATAACTATAGCCTTATCTGTTAAAATAATTGGAGCCTTGATGGTTACAAGCCTCATCGTTCTTCCAGTTGCAACAGCCCTTATAGTAGCTAAATCCTACAAACAAACTTTTTTCATCACTACTATTCTTGGTGTGATTTATATGATGCTAGGTATTATCCTATCCTATAATTTTGACATCAAACCAGGCGGGGCTATTGTAGTAAATGCAATTATCGGCATGGCTGTCTTTGCACTTTATAAAAAATTTTTAAGAAAATGAGTTAACTAAAAAGATTTATTTTACCTATAAGACTTTTAGGAAAAATGAGTAACAGCTTAAAATTTAGCAAATAAAAACTGGCAAGCTATATTATCGGTAGAAATCCTATAGCCTAGCCAGTTTTTCTATTCGCCAAGTTCTTTTTTATACAACTTTATAAGTTCATCTTCTGTTATATCCTTTGCCCTTAAATCTAGGGCTATATGTCCCTTATTTAGCATTATTATCCTATCAGAATACCTCACTACATCTCTTAGGTTGTGAGATATTAAAAGAGTTGTGATTTTTTCTTTGTCTATTAGTCTTCTTGTCATATCCATTATATTTCTGCTAGTTTTTGGATCAAGGGCTGCTGTGTGTTCGTCTAATAAGAGGATGTCTGGTCTTTTGGCTGTAGCCATCAAGAGAGCTAGGGATTGCCTTTGACCTCCAGATAAGAGGCCAGTTTTTGTGTGTAGCTTATTTTCTAGACCTAGATTTAATTTCTTTATCCTTCTTATTATATCTTCTTTATCAGCAGATTTTCTTAATGACCTAAGGCCGAATCTTTCCCCCTTTTTTAGGGCTAGGGCCATATTTTCATAGATATCGAGGTTGGTCGCCACTCCATCTTTGGGATCTTGGTTGACCTTTCCCATGTATTTTGATCTTTTCTCTTCGCTAAGCTTTGATACATCTTCACCATTTACGAGAATTTGTCCACCATCAAGGGGTAGGGCCCCAGTAATTAGATTCATTAGGGTAGACTTGCCACAACCATTTGGTCCTATTATAGTTGTAGCAATTGCCTCCTCAACACTTAGGGAGAAATCTTTAAATATTGTGTTTTCCTCACTAGTTCCTAGGTTAAAGGATTTGTATATATTTTTAATCTCTAGCATTGTTTACCATCCTTTTATATTTTCTTTTAGATAGGTAGTTGTTGTAGGCGATGAAGGCTATAACTATTAGGGCTGTGATTAGTTTTAGATCATTTGGATTTAGTCCTAAGTATATAGCAAGGCCTGATATAATCCTATAGACTATAGCTCCCATAATAGCCCTAGAAGTATCTCTAAGCCTATCAGAAGCTTTCATTATAGTATCTCCTATGATTATTGAAGCAAGGCCTGTTACTATCATAGCAGTTCCCATTTGTATATCGGCAAAGCCTTGGTAGTTAGCCATAAGTCCCCCGCTAAGACCTATTAGGGCATTTGATAGGATAAGGCCTATCATAATCATCCCATCAGGATTTTTTCCTAATTGCTTAACTAATTTCCTATTATTTCCGGTGATTTTTAGAAGATAGCCTGCCTCACTTCTTAAATAATAATCAATAGCAAGCTTGATTAGAATTGTAAGGATTAGAAGGATTGGCCATTTTGGCAGATTGCCGAAGATGCTTGGGCTTCCTGCTATTGGAATATTACTTGCTCCTCCAACCCTAAGATTTATAGAATAGAGTATAGTTAGGGTCAAGATTCCTGAAAGAAGAGGATCTACCTTTACTTTTTTGTAGAAAAAGTAGGTAAGGCATCCTCCAAGTCCTCCAGCTACAATTGAACCAATAATTCCTAGATAAGGGCCAAGGCCCTTTTGGATAAGAACTGCTGCAAGGAAAGCTCCTAGTGGATAAGTTCCTTCCAAGGATAGGTCGTAATATTTTAAAAATTTGTAGGTGAGCATATAGCCCATGGCAAGGATTGCGAAAATCAATCCTATTTCAATGCTCGCTCCCATTGATGATATTAAAGCTGTCATTTTTTCTTCCTCAATCTACTTTTTCAGCTTCTTTTAAGATTCCCTTATTAAGATCAAGACCCAAGGCCTTGGCTGTTTTTTCATTTACTAAAGTCTTTATACTAGTAGCCTTCTCATAAGGAAGGTCTTTTGGACTTTTTTTATCTTTTAGGATTTGTACTGCCAAAGAAGCAGCCTGGCTACCAAGCTCCTTGTAATTAACTCCCTCGCTCATTAAGGCTCCATTCTTAACACTTCCTTCATCATAAGCTATTGATGGAATCTTATCCTTAATCAAGGCTTCGCTAATAACTGGCATGGCATTTACTACCACATTATCAGTAACTGTAACCATAGCATCGATTTTTCCCTTTAGGCTAGCTATAGCTTGAGGAATGTCATTTATAGATGAAACGCCTTGCTTTTCAAGCTTTAGTCCTCTTTGGCTTAGGGCCTTTTCTAGGGCTTCGATTTGAACTACTGAGTTTTGCTCGTTGGTGTTATACATAGTTCCAAAAACCTTTGTATCTGGATATAATTTTAAAAAGTCATCTATAAGCTTTCCTGCTTCTACATAATCAGAAACTCCTGTAAGATTATCTGCCTTTAGCCCTGCCCCTTCTGGATCAGTTACAGCTGAATAAATGACTGGCTTATCCTTTATAGTATTGGCAACTCCTTGGGCAGCTGGAGTTCCTATGGTATAAACTAAATCAGCCTTCTTATTGTTAAGGTCAGTAGCAAATTGTGCTATAAGGGCGAGATCTCCGTTTGCCCTATGATCAATTAATTCATAGGAAATATTTTCGCTATCTAGCTTTTCAATAAAGCCTTCCCTAGCAGCATCAAGAGATGGATGATCAGCAACTTGAACTATGCCGATTTTTAATTTATCTCCACTAGATGCTTCTTCTTTAGCTTGATCCTTATTTTCTGCTTTTCCACATGAGGCTAATAACAAAGCCATAACACCAATTCCTAACATTTTTTTGATTGTCTTTTTCATAATATCCTCCCAAATAATTTTGATAGATAGGTTTTTCCAATAAAAAAACTCGCCCTCCATAGGACGAGTGAAATTCGTGGTACCACCTAATTTTATAATCTAAAAGATTACCTCACAAGAGTCTATCAACTCCTTGCTTCAGATAACGGAAGCTCCCGTAACAGCTTACTTATTTCAGCTATTCTGCCTACAGAGGGAATAAGTAAATAATCCTTATTAGACTTGCACCAACCGTCTTTTCTCTAAGATAATTCTTATAAACTGTCTTTCTGTAATCACATTTATTCGTTAAATAGATAATACAGCTTTCTAGTATTCTTGTCAAATATTTATGTGAAATTATTTATTCTGCTAGATAATATTCACTATTCTGTCTTTAAGGTAGAATACAAAATAGCCTTTACAGCTGGAATCCTATTTTCTGTTTGATCAAAGACCATAGACTTTTCTGACCTAAATACCTCATCAGTAACTTCCATCCCATCAAAATCCATATCCTTTGGAAGTTTACTAATAACTTTCTTGGCAAGCTTTGATTTCTTATCGTGAAGGGCAGGTAAACAATGCATAAATATAGAATTGTCATGGGTTTTTGCCATAACCTTCCTATCAACCCTATAAGGATATAGCTTATAAATCCTTTCTAGAGGAACATTTTCCATCTCAGTTAGGGCAATCCACATATCTGTATAGATAATATCAGCTCCCCTTACAGCTTCTTCGAGATTTTCCGTATAAATCACTTGCGAATGATGACTTTCAGCAAAATCTTGAGATTGGTCTATGAAGTCCCTTTTAGGAAAGTACTCCCTAGGACCACAAGCTGTGAAATTTATTCCAAGCTTAGCACAAGTTACCGAAAGGGAATTAGGCATTATATCCCCCGGATAGCCCAAATAAACCAAGTTCAAACCACGAAGATAGCCGAATTTTTCTTTAATAGTTAGCATATCGGAAATCATCTGGCTAGGATGGCTTTTGTCGGTCATTGCATTATAGATCGGTACTTCTGTCATATTGACAAGCTTTTCAAGCATGGCTTGCTTGTTGCCCCTATAAACAATTCCATCGAAATATCTATCAAAAACATTTATGCTATCTTCTATGGATTCCTTCTCACCGAGCTTGCTTGAATTTGAATTGATGAGACTTACTCCCATACCCAAATCAAAGGCGGCAACCTCGAAGGAGGTCCTTGTCCTAGTGGAGGCTTCTTCGAAAAGCAAAATCAAGTTTTGCCCTTCCAGATACTTGTGGGCTTTCTTCTCTTTTTTGAGCTTCTTAAAGTCAGCCGCCAAATCTATTAAATAAAGAATTTCTTCCTCAGAAAAATATTTCATATCGAGGAAATTTCTATTTCTTAAATCAATTTCCATCTCTTACTCCTTTGTATTAATATACCATATTTAGACTCTCCTTACATAAAATCCTTGCTGAAAACCTAGGCTTGTTTTATATTTTCTAGGAGAAAAAAGAGGATAAAAAAACAGGACCTTCTTCTTTGGGTAAGTCCTGCTTTTACAAATCTTAATTAAATTTTATAAGACTTCATATTTCTACCAGCTATCATAACTGTTGATAGGTTATGAAGGAGAGATGAGTTTGTATTTGATAGCATACCCAAAACTCCTAGGAGTATTAGACTTGAATTGAAGGATACTATGTGTCTGTAATCACTTCTTATTCTCTTATCCATAGCCTTAGAAATTTTTACAACATCGATTAGTCCATCTAGACTATCGCTTCCTATAGAAATATCTGATATTTCTTTAGCTATATCTGCACCTTGATGCATAGATATACCAACATCTGCACTTGATAGGGCAACTGAATCATTGATTCCATCTCCTATCATTACAACAGTTCTTCCCTTGTTTTTCTCATCCATAATATATTGTTGCTTATCTTCTGGCAAAACTTGGGACTGGTAATAGTCAAGGTCGAGCTTTTCAGCTACACTTCTTGCTGCATTTTCTGCATCACCAGTAAGCATTGCTATATTGTCGAAAGACAAGGCTCTTAGTTCTTTGACTATATCCTTAGCCTCTTCTCTTAGAGGATCTTCGATGCAAATTACTGCTATAAGCTTATCAGCAAAGGCTAGGTAGAGAAGAGAATAGTCTTCTTTTAGCCTATCAATTATCTCTCTAGTCTTATCATCTATTTGGATTCCCTCGTCATCAAGAACGAAGTGCTCTGAGCCTATCATAGCTATCTTATCGACTATAGTAGTCTTTATTCCATGAGCTACGATATATTCTGGCTTAGAGTGCATCTCTTCATGCCTTAGCTTCTTTTCCTTGGCAGCTTCTACTACTGCTGTTGCTATTGAGTGTGGGAAGTGCTCCTCAAGACAGGCTGCAATTCTTAGACACTCGTCTTCTTCTATATCGCTAAGGGCAATAACTTTTGCAACCTTTGGTTCAGACTTAGTTAGGGTACCAGTCTTATCAAAGACTATGGTGTTGGCCCTAGACAAGTTTTCTAGGTATTTGCCACCCTTTACCAAGACTTTCTGTTCAGATGCTTGACTGATTGCCTTCATGATAGCAATAGGAATTGTAAGTTTCAATGCACATGAGAAGTCTACCATCAAGAATGACTTAGCTTTTTGTAGATTTCTTGTAAGTAGATAGGTTAGCCCAGCTCCAATAAATGAGTACTTAACTAAGCTATCTGCCATATTCTCCGCATTTTTTTGAGCTAAAGATTTATTTTTTTCACTATCAGAAATTAGCTCTATAATATGGCTTAGTCTAGATTCATCGTACTTCTTCTTGGTTTCTATTAGGATAGCTCCTTCTTCTATAGCTGTACCGGCAAAAACTGTAGCTCCGATTGATTTCTTAACTGGATTTGATTCTCCTGTGAAAGAAGATTCATTTACCATAGCTACACCCTTTACAACCTTACCATCTACAGGAATAGAGTTACCCATCTCAACTTCAACCAAATCTCCCTTTTCTACCTCTTTGATATTTTTGATAATCTTTTTGCCATTTTCAATTACAAATACATTATCAACATTCAAAGCGAGAGAATGGGCTAAGTCTTCTTGGGACTTCTTCATTGTATAATCTTCAAGCTTCTCACCAAGTCCCAAAAGGAACATAATGTTACCCGCATCTCCATACTGCCTGGTGGCAAGTGAAACGGAAATTGCAGTTGCATCAAGAAGCTCAACATTAACCTTTCCTTTAATCAAAGATTTAAAACCAGCTTTGATAAATGGATAGGCTCTAATAAATAGACCAATAGTGCTAAAAGGTTGAGGTAGGATATATTTGAAAAATATCCTAGTGTACATGGCATCTCTTAGGATATGGAAAATATCATTATCAGATTGAGCCTCAAAGTCAGCTCTTTCTATTGATATTTCCTCAATTGTCCTAAGGTCTAAGTCAAGGATAGCCCTTGCTATTTGTGAAATTTTACTTTCTTCATAGTAGACTGTCATTGACTTTGTAAGAATAGATACCCTACATGATTTGACCCCAGAAATACCCTCTATGCAGTATTTTAGCTTATTTAGATTTTCCTCTTTGATATAATCTTCATAGGTAAAACGGCTTCTTCCCTCGATCCTATGAGCAATAGAGGCTCTCATTATTTATTTTCTTCCTCAGCTTCTTCCTCATGTTCTTCGCATCCGCATCCGCAAGATACTTTTTCGATATCTTTTTCAGCTTCTCTTCTAGCTTCTTCAGCTTCTTCTTTAGCCTTTACTTCTTTAGCTTCTGCGATAACATCTTCTGCTGAAACTCTGATTGATTCAAGTGTTTTGTCAATGGATTCCTTAACCTTGAGTCCTCCAACAACTGTGCTTACTGTAGCCTTTTTGGCAAGTTTAGAGTTAAGAATCTTTCCTCCAACTACTCCTACCAATAGTCCTGCTCCGATACTTAGTGCTTTCTTTTCTAACATAAAAAACCTCCTTAAAATCCAAGTGCTTAGACACCTTCTTAAATTAAAAAACTCATCAGTGGCTAAGACCTTGTTATACAACAATTATACCCCTTTTTTTGACTTTTAAATAGGGAAATTTTCTAAAATTAAAATAATTCTTACTTTCCATCGATTATAGTGTCCGAAAAACCTATCATAAAATCAAAATCAGAGTTTTTCATCTCCAAAATCCCATATTCTACTAAAGTTATTTCAGGATTTTCTTTATATCTCCTATCAGGCTCACCATTTTTGTTTGTATGGATATATGTTTTCCCTATTATACTTGCATCATCAGCTACTTTTCCTCTTTCAGCAAATTCATCAGCCCTTAGGTCTACATCCATATCTTCATAGCTAACGGCCTTGTAGGAGCCATTTTTGTCAAATAATAGTGCATCTGGCAAAAAGCTTAGACCAATGTCATTCGCCCTTAGGCTTGTTACTTCTACATTTGTAGAAATTTTTCCTGGAAGCTTATTATCTAGCCTTATCGGACTTCTTTCAAGAATAACAAGTTTATCTCCATCTTCTCCTAGCCTATCAATAAAGAATACTTGGTCACTTTCGAGTATCCCAGCTAGAAGCTTTTGAGTTAAGTCATACTCTTTTTTGAATCTTCAGTAAAGTCATAATCAATCTTGATATCATCGCCTTCTTTTTTGTAGAAGTAAAGTATTGCTCCAATAAGTGTGAGAGCAATCAGGTAATGGTTAATGAAGAATAAAAATATTCCTCCTATTGATAGTATAAGACCCAAAAGCCTGTGAGGCCTTTTTGCCTCGCTTTTTTGTATTATTTCCTCTAGGGCAGTTGAGTGTATTTGACCAAAGTCCACTTTGTAGTTTCTTGTATTTTCATAAGTTTGCTCTTTGATGGAATTTTCTATCCTAGAGCTTTGTTTAGCCTTAGAAGTTTTTTCTAAGCCTGAAGCAAGGGGATTCTTAAATTCTTTTTGGTAAGAAAGGCCTGTACCAGGAATATAGGCTGTGCCCCTAATATTTCCCTTGGCAGTCTTGGTTATCCTAAAGCCCTTGCCACCCCAAGAAAATCCCGGCCCACTCTTACTCATATTAATCCTAAAGCCCATGCCCAAATTGATGCTTTTTCTAAATCTAAATCCCATGACCGTCTCCTTTTTTTATAATTATATCAAATTTTTATGATTTTTCCCAAAATAAAACTGCCAGCAAAACTGACAGTTTCATTATAAAGTATTATTTAAGTGTAGCATACATTATGGCTTTTATAGTATGCATCCTATTTTCTGCTTCATCAAAAACTTTGGATTGTTTAGATAAAAATACTTCTTCTGTAACTTCCATGCCATTTAGGTCGTATTTGTCGCCGAATTTTTCGTAGATTTCTTTGCCGACTGTTGTGTTTAGGTCATGGAAGGATGGGAGACAGTGCATGAAAATTGTTTCTTCTTTGGCATTGGCCATAACTTTTTTGTTTACTTGGTAAGGATGAAGTTCTTCGATTCTTTTTCCCCAAACTTCTTCCGCTTCTCCCATTGATACCCAAATGTCTGTATAGATTACATCTGCATCCTTTGTTGAAGCCATTACATCTTCACTAAATTCAACTTTTGAGCCGTGTTTTTTAGCAAATTCTCTAGCTATATCTTGGACTTCTTTTTCTGGCCATAGGTCTTTAGGACCACAACCGATGAAGTTTAGACCAAGTTTTGCGCAAGTTACTGCAAGGGAGTTGGCCATGTTATTTCTACAATCTCCCATATATACAAAGTTTAGTCCACGAAGTTTACCGAAGTTTTCTTTGATTGTAAGCATATCAGCAATCATTTGTGTTGGATGCCACTTATCTGTAAGACCATTCCATACTGGAACTCCAGCATTTGCTGCTAATTCTTCTACTAAGTCTTGCCTAAAGCCCCTATATTCGATACCATCATAGAATCTGCCGAGGACTTTTGCTGTATCTGCTATTGATTCTTTCTTGCCCATTTGGCTTGAACCTGGATCTAGGTAAGTAACTCCCATTCCCAAATCCATACCCGCTACTTCGAAAGAGCATCTTGTTCTTGTTGATGTTTTTTCGAATAATAAGACTATATTTTTGCCTTGAAGATAGTTATGTGGTGTTCCTGTAAGTTTAAGGTTTTTGAATTGTTCTGATAATTTGATTAAGTACAAAACTTCATCTTCTGTAAAATCTTTAATCGCTAGTAAACTACGTCCTCTTAAATTAACTCCCATTTTTATTCTCCTTAGTTTTTACAAGGGTCCGAAAAAATCCTAAGACCCCTTTGCTTATTTTCTTATCCTTGTATAAGCTTTTTTATCTTATCTCACTAATAATTATACATTAAGAAATCTTCCTACAAAAGAAACTTTTTATTTTCTATTTATATTCCTGTCGATATTTTTTACAAAGTCCTGAGAGTTTGTTACCATAGACTTAGCTGTTAGGGTTCCCCTGTCAGATAGTTTATTTACCGCAAACTCTTGGATATCTACTGTGTACATAAATACTGGTCTTATAACTCCGTTTATCTCGTTATATGATGGGGTCATATTGCCTGTGGCTATTGTAAAGAGTATAGCTGATGACATGATTACTGTCGATGATTT
Source organism: Anaerococcus tetradius (assembly GCF_947087635.1). Lineage (NCBI taxonomy): Bacteria > Bacillati > Bacillota > Tissierellia > Tissierellales > Peptoniphilaceae > Anaerococcus > Anaerococcus tetradius. The sequence continues at coordinate 116,267 of NZ_CAMUDP010000001.1, read as the reverse complement.
TTTGATATTACTTCTCATAGCATCTTGAGCTTCGTAGACATTGTTATAAGTGTCCTTAAATGTGTACCTATCTCTTATAGTACCTGCAATTACAAGCTTCACCTTATTTCTAACTGCTGCTTGAACAAAACCAGTTTTTATTCCTTCTTTTTCTACATATTCTGCAATTGAGCCTGCTTCATTTACCCTATTTATTATTTCATAGAAATTTTCTCTAGTGTTTTGGATCTTGAGGTATTCTTTTTGACCTTCGACTGTATTAAATTTAGCCCTCTCAAGATCATAGGCTACTGCTGCTGTTCCACAAAAGATCGCATTGGCATAGCCATTTTCTACTATCCTTGCTAGGGCATCATCGCTATCTTCATCTAAGCTTGTCGCTGTACCCAAGACCCAAGTTACAAAGCCCTTATTCTTTTTTTCATATTTTAAAATTTCGTAAAGCTCGTCATAATCTTTGGAAAAGGCGGTTTCTCTCGATCTTCCTTCCCTAAATCCAAAGGTAGCTTCTTCTTTTTCTGTTTTATCTACAAAGCCTTCAGTATAGACGTAAATCCCTTCAGATCCATCTTCTTTACGTCCAATGACTACCTTATCTCCCTTTTTGAGATTTCTAAATTCGACAACATCTACTCTTTCTTTGCCAGCTTCATCATTAACAACAGCTACTGTATCCATCCTAGATTGAAGGGCGAGCACCCATTTGCCATTTATCTTGAAGTATTCTGGAAATACTGATAGAGCATGGTAGCCTTCTGGGCTTATACCGTCTTTTTCTACTTCTACTAGTTTTGCATTAGGATATTTATCAAATCTTTCGTCAAATTCTTTTGGGAAGTATTTTGGAATTTCAAATTTATAGTCCATACTCACTCCTTAATATCTTTTTCCAGAAGCTTCTAACTTGTTTTCTTCCAAAGTATCCTTGCCATCCCGTAAGTGTTTTTCATCATAGGATTGGTAATCGCCTGCAATAAGCTCCTTTTCTAGATTTACCACGAAGTCTTGGACATTGGTCACAAGGCTTCTTACAGCTATTTTGTCTCTAGCACTAGATACCTTTCTTACAGCATTTTCTGTAACATCTACTGTAAATAAGAACACTGGGATTAGCTTGCCATTTTCATCTATCTTATAGCTTGAAGCTGTTTCAGCAGTTGATGCTGAATGAAGAGTCGTTGCCAGACATATGATTAAATCAGCCTCATCAGTTTGTCTTTTAACATTATCCAAAGACTCATAAACATTTCCTGTAACCTCTGGAAGGGGTCCATCATCTCTAATTGATCCTGCAAGAGTTATAGGAACACCTAGCCTCTTTAGGGTCTTAACAAAACCATCACGGACCTTGCCCCTATTTATAAATTCATCAATGGAGCCAAGCTTTCTTATAGCATTTAAGGTATCCAGATGATTGTAATGACCTAAGGGATCAGAAATTTGTGTATATATATCTTGACCCAAGGCAGTATTTAAGTAACCTCCCTCTAGGTCGTGGGTTGCCATGGCATTTCCACCAAGAAGAGAATTAACATAACCATTCTCAGCAAGTTTTGATAGAGCATTTCTAGTATCATAATCAAAAACTACTGCAGGGCCTAAGACCCAGCAAATATTTCCCTTATTAGCCCTTTTTTTCTTCATTAACTCATAAAGAAGTTTGTAATTAGAAGTATTAGAAGCTTCGACAAAATCACCACCATGATTTATAACTTCATCAGAAAAACCTTCTGGGTATTTTAATACCCCTTCTGAACCATCGCTAGACCTTGCTACAACGACCCTATCTCCCTTCCTAAGATTTCTAAATTCTCTTATACGAATCTTTCCTTCTTCAACAACTGCTAGGCAATCTTGGGAGCTTCTATCAGGAATTTGCCACTTACCATCTACTTTGTAGTAGGTTGGCATATGGCTTGTCAAATAAAATCCTTGTGGGCTTACCCCGTCCTTCTTAACTTCTACTGTCGAAACATCTTTAGAAGAAGCGTATTTCTCATCTGAAAAATCAGGTGGGGTAAATAGTAAGTCTTCTCTCATTTCTTCCTCCTGCTTATTAAACAAAAAACTCTTTATATTATGATAGTGGATAATAATTAATAAGTCAATATCCTTAATATTCTTATTAATTTTGTGACTTTTCCTTTATCTTCTTTCACTTTTGTAATCTTAATTAAAAACATTTCATGAACTTATTTTAAGTATAATTTTATATAATTAATTTGACATAGTAATATTTCAAGTATAATTAAGATACACATAAAGATATGTGAACTTTCTACAAGGAGTTTATAATGAATAAATTGATAAAGATTAAAAATTTCATACCAAGATATCTAAGAGCTATGAAAGATAAAGATACACCTCTTTTAGCAAAGCTACTAGGCTTATTTGCCATAGCCTATGCCATAACACCTTCGGATATGATTCCCGACTTTATTCCCTTCCTAGGAATTTTAGACGATGCCGTAGTTCTTCCTTTTCTAATCTATCTAACAAGCAAGATGATTCCTGAAAAAGTCTATCCTAATTAAGGATAGGAAATTAAAATAAGTAAAATCAAAAAAATGATAGGTTTTCTCCTTCTTAGAGAAACTATCATTTTTTTCTTAATGAAAATCTAAGTCTTTGTATTTTTCCTTTGATCTTTGGGTAAATAAAAAACCTAGATTTCTGCAAGAATCGCTTAATAATTTTTAAGTCTCACTTAACATTCATAGCTTCATCTTCTAATAAAGCTTAGTTAAGTCCAATAAGCGATTAGAGCCAACCTAGGTTAGTCAATACATCAGAGACCATATCTTTATTTACTCCTAAATTAATATTTTCATCAAAGACCATGTGTCCATCTCTATTCAATTTTAATCTATCCCCACAAGCTAGCTTGCCAATTGCATCCTTCATAGCTAATCTTTGCCTAAAAGTAATCTCTGAGTCTAAGTGAGATTCAAAATCGGATGAGAGCCTATCCATTCTTCCTTTACATAGATAATAAACTCTAGGACAAGTATCGTATGGGGTTTTTCTAAACGATTCGAAATCACCCATCGGACCTTCCTCCTTGATTGTATTAGAATGATTAATCTTTCTTGTTATTTTATTACCCCCATATTTATTTTCTAAACATCTTTTTTAGTTTTTTATGGATATTTTCCAAAAAAATATCGCCATCTACAAAATAAATGACGATATCTTATTAATATTTACAAATTTTCTTATTCAACAGTTACAGATTTAGCTAAGTTTCTTGGCTTATCTACATCAATGCCCTTGGCAAGAGATGTGTAGTAGGCCATAAGCTGGCAAGGTAGGGCTGTTAGGAGAGGATAGAGTATATCCAAGGTCTTTGGAACTACTAGGATATTTTCAGTAATTTTTTCCATTCTTGTGTCTTTGTGGGATGCGATTATAAAGACATTAGCTCCTCTTGCTACAACTTCTTCTACATTAGATAGGCACTTGCCGATTAAATTTTCTTGGGTCATTATAGCTATTACTGGGGTTTTATCTTCTATTAGAGAGATTGTTCCATGCTTTAGCTCGCCTGCTGCGAAGGCTTCTGTGTGAATGTATGAAACTTCCTTGAGTTTGAGGGCTGCTTCAATAGCTGTTGCGTAGTCAATACCACGACCTATATAAAATAGACTCTTTTGATTTTTAATCTCTTCGGCAAAGCCTTTTATAAGTTCATCGCAAGCTAGGATTTGATCGATCTTTCCTGGAATTTCCCTCAAATTTTCTATGATGTTTTTATGGTAGTTATCATCAATTCTTCCTAGTTTCTTAGAAAAATCTAGAGCTAGGAGATAGAGATTTAGAACTTGGCTGGTATAGGCCTTAGTGCTTGCTACGGCAATTTCTGGGCCTGCATAGCAATAAATAGACCTATCAGCTTCCCTATCCATAGATGATGCCAAGGTGTTTGTTATAAGAAGAGTCTTAGCCTTTTTCTCCTTGGCAAGTCTTAGGGCCTTGAGGCTATCAGCTGTTTCTCCTGATTGAGAGATAAAGATAACTAGGCTGTCCTCATCAAGAAAAGGATCATTATATCTAAATTCTGATGCTAGATCACAAATAACAGGAATCTTGGCTAGCTTTTCTATGGCTACCTTTCCTATAAGACCAGCATGGTAGGCTGTTCCACAAGCTACTATATAGATTCTTTTGAATTTTTCTATTTCTTCTTTACTAAAAGAGTCTCCATCAAAAACGACATCATTATTTTTGATATTTAACCTTATAAGCTCATTAATTACTGAAGCTTGTTCGTTAATTTCCTTAATCATAAAATGATCGTAGCCAGCCCTAGTTGCTGCATCAACTGACCATTGAATCTTTTTAATCTCCCTTTCAACCTTCTTGTCATTTTCATCATAGATAGTGTAGCCATCATCAGAAAAGTCGATTATATCTCCATTTTCAAGATAGATTACATCCCTAGTATATTTTAAGATTGAAGGAATGTCGCTTGCCATGATATAAGAATCATCCATAATTCCTGCAACAAGTGGACTTTCAACCCTAATTCCTATAAGTCTATTTGGTTCATCAGATGAAATTATTCCACAAGCAAAGGCTCCTTCTAGTCTTTTTCTTACTTCTTTTACAGCCTCTAAGAGATCTCCATCATAATATTTTTCTAGCATTACAGCTATAACTTCTGTATCTGTTGATGATTTAAAGCTATAGCCTTCTTCTTCCAACTCCATCCTAAGTTGTCTGTAGTTTTCTATAATTCCATTATGAACTACAGCAATCTTGCCATTATTTGAAAGATGAGGATGGCTGTTTACATCGTTAGCTTCCCCATGAGTTGCCCATCTGATATGGCCTATACCAATATTTCCATCTATAGGATTTTCCTTCAAAGCCTCTTCTAAGTTCTTGAGTTTTCCTGCTCTTTTTACACAAGAAATCTTACCATCTTCAATCACAGCTATACCTGCTGAGTCATAACCACGATATTCTAATTTTTCTAGACCATCGACAATTACATCTCTTGCATCAAGCTTTCCCTTATACGATACTATTCCGCACATAGTAACCTCCTATTTATTTTTATGAGGCCACTGTATCTTCTCTGTCCATAGGATTACTCCCATGTTTTGTTAGATACTAGGGCTGTGAACCCAGACAGCACCCGCCGAATTTTCGATAACTGTCTTCCTCGTCATCCCCTAAGGGATCTGGCGCTTCTTATTTTTTTGCCTCATCTATTTATTATACTTCTTAAATTAGGCTAAAACAAAATCCCCTACAATTGCAGGGGATTTAAGTCATATTAGTAAAGCAAAGATTATCAGTGGTGAAAGTATTAGTAAGAGCCAAGGCAAAAACACCTTCATCGCTGCAAGAAACATGGCTAATTGATCGTTCTTATCGAGATTATCCCTATCTAGGAGTCTCTCTTTTTTATAGATTTCTTCCAGACTTTTTCCCTTAAATCTATCTATAGGAGCTTTCATATAGCACTCATTTCTTCCAATTCTTCTTCTTTTTTAGCTTTTTCTGCTTTATTTTTTTCGTAAGCCTTTTGTTTTTCCTCTTCGCTTACATCAAGTAAGTGGCAGGCAACAAAATGGCCTTCTTCTCTTTCTTTAAGCTCTGGCTCAAAGTGGGCACAGATATCCATAGCATATTCACATCTAGTATGGAACCTACATCCCTTAGGTGGTTTTACTGCTGATGGTATATCTCCCTCAATTATTTGAAGCTCTTGACCTTGATCTACGTCCGTTCTAGGAATAGCACGAAGTAGGGCACTTGTGTAAGGATGGAGAGGGTTCTCAAAGATTCTTTCTGATTCGCAAAGTTCTACCAGCACACCCAAGTACATTACACCGATTCTATCAGATATATATTTTACTACTGACAAATCGTGGGTGATGAAAAGATAGGTTAGGTTGTTTTCATCCTTTAGGTCTTGGAGAAGGTTAATGATTTGCGATTGGATAGATACATCTAGAGCACTTACTGCCTCATCACAAACTATAAAGCTTGGCTTTAAGGCAAGGGCCCTTGCTATACCAATTCTTTGTCTTTGTCCACCAGAAAATTGGTGAGGATACCTATGGAGGAAGTATGGAGCAAGTCCACATTTTTCCATAGTTTCTCTTATATATTCGTTATAGCCCTCTTCTTTTCTACTCTTAAAGAGCTCATGACCCAAAACTCCTTCGCCGATTATATTTCCAACAGTCATCTTAGTATCAAGAGATCCATATGGGTCTTGGAAGATCATCTGTAGGTCTTTACGAAGGGATCTCATCTCCTCGTTGTTAAGTTCTGAAAGGTCAATTCCATCATCACGAAGAGCTTCTAGCTCATCAAATTTATCCTTAGACTCAAGAGTTTTTCTAAAGTCTTCAATAATAGCATCCTTCGCTTCAATTTCTTTACTTTTAGCTTCTTTTTGATTTTGAAGCTCCTTGTATTTTGGATTTTTTTCTAGATAAGCATAGTATTCATCCCAAGTTCTAGATCTCATCTGAGTTTTTTGCTCAATTTCTTCTAGGCTTGTTAGGACAGCTGCTCTTTGCTTTAGGATGTCATATTTTTCTTTTAGCATTGAAGAAACCTTGTTTAGATCATCGCTTGCCAAAAGACCTCCAGCAATTCTTATCATATTTAGGTAGTCTTCTTCTATCTCACGACGCTTAAACATAGCTTTTTCATTTAGCTCTGCTCTTTTTTCGTCTGTATCAGCTTCTTCCAAGCCCTTGTAGATTTCATTAAGTTCGTCAAGTTCCTTGTGGTATTTAGGAAACTGGCTAGGGATTTTCTTAATCATATCAGCCATGTAGGCAGGAGCTGTTTGTTCGATTGTCTTGCCATAATAAAGGGTAGTTCCTTCTGTTTGGTCATAAATTTGTAGAAGGGTTCTACCAAAGGTAGACTTACCACAACCAGATTCTCCTACTAGACCAAGGGTCTCACCTTGATAGATATCTAGGCTTATAGACTCGTTGGCGTGAACATACTCACCAGGTCCCCTATCAAATAAGGATTTTTTCTTGAGAGGGAAATATTTCTTTAGATTTCTAATCTTAAATAAGACTTTTTTCTCTTCTTTATTACTCATTTTCCTCCCTCTCCTTTCTATTTGGATAATGACATCTAATCTTTTGATTTTCGTTAATTTCAACAAGATCAGGCATTACTTCTATACATTTTTTTGTAGCATACTTACACCTGTCGGCAAACTTACAACCCTTTGGTAGGTTAAGTGGATGTGGCACGCTTCCAGGTATGATATCAAGTCTTTCATTTCTATCTGAAGTTATAGATGGAATTGAGTTAAGAAGGGCTACTGTATATGGATGGTTATAATCTGTAATATCGTGTTTGAAGATAAACTCTACTGGAGATTGCTCAACAATTTGACCACAATACATAACCGCAACTTCATCTGCCATTTGGTTGATTACACCAAGGTCGTGGGTGATAAAGAGGATGGATGTCCCAGCTTTTTCCTTTAGGTCATTCATAAGCCTTAGGATTTGGGCTTGGATTGTTACGTCTAAGGCTGTTGTAGGCTCATCAGCTATTAGTAGCTTTGGCTCACAAGCAAGGGCCATGGCAATCATCACTCTTTGGTTCATTCCTCCAGAAAGCTCGAAAGGATATTGCTTAGTTACAACATGTGGGTTAGGGATTTTTACAGCAGCTAAAAGCTCTTCGCACCTGTGGGCTGCTTCTTTCTTGTTCATTCCCTTATGGAGCATAAGAACTTCTGAAATCTGTTTTTCTACAGTAAAGACTGGGTTAAGGGAGCTCATTGGCTCTTGGAAAATCATAGAAATCTTATTCCCTCTGATTTTTTCCATTTGGCTAGTCTTGTAGGAAGAAATCTTTTCTCCATCAAATATTATTTCACCTTCGTAAATCTTTTGGTTAGCTTCAAACAACTGAAGGATACTCATAGCTGTTTGGCTCTTACCTGATCCACTCTCTCCAACAAGACCCAAGGTCTTACCAGCATCGACTGTAAAAGAAACATCATTTACAGCCTTGATAAGACCACGTCTTGTTTCGAAGTAGGTGTGTAGATTTTTTATTTCTAATAAACTCATATTATCACCTATCTCTCATTTGCTCTTGGGTCGATGGCATCTCTTAATGCATCACCGATTAGGTTTACAGAAAATGATGTCAAAAATACTGCAAGTGCTGGGAATACCCATCTCCACCAGTATGTATTAAGTACATCTGATGATTGAGCAGCAGTTAGCATATTACCCCAAGAAGGAGTTGGTTCTTGAACACCAAAACCTAGGAAGGATAGACCTGACTCTGTTAATAAGTTTCCTGCATAGCCTATTGTAGCATTTACTATAACTATTGATAAGATATTTGGGAAAATATGCTTGATCATTATTGACCAGTTCTTAACTCCCAAGGCCCTAGCAGCTGTAATGTAGTCACGTTCTCTTTCTGCTAAGATTTGACCACGAACAAGTCTTGCCAGACCCGTCCATCCCAAAAGACCTAATAAAATCATTACCATAGTAATTCTTTGCTCTTGGCTTGCCCCTGGTGGCAAGAGGGCAGATAGAGAGATAAGCATTGGGTAGAATGGGAATGAGGATACAATCTCAGAAAATCTCATCAATACGTTATCAATCTTTCCTCCAGCAAAACCAGATATCATACCAATTAGTACACCAAGGACAATTTGTATAACAGTAGAAATCAAGGAGATAACCATAGTCATCTTTCCACCATGGATAAGCCTTGTAAAGATATCACGACCTTGATCATCTGATCCAAATCTAAATCCATTAAGACCCCAAGTTTCTACTTTTCCTTCTTTATTTACTGCGTAATTGTTAAAGTATGAAGAATAAATTTGATCAAATTCTCCTTCAGGAGTCTTTAGCTCGCCGTAGTTTTCCTTACCCCATTGATAAATTTTTCCTTTTTCATCAAGGGCAGTGAAAACTGAATCACTCGCTTTGATATCTACAATATTTGCATCGAATTTTGGTAGATATTCTCCAGAGACTTGATCTCTTGATGGGCCCCATACATAAAGCTTGCCATCTTCTGAAAGAGCTGCTGCAGATGAGCTCGTTAGGGCAACCTTCTTAACCTTAACCTTGCCGCTTTTAAGCTCGGCAGGCATTTGGGTATCAATTTCTGCCCCCATAACTCCTAATAATCTTATTGAGCCATCTTTCATGATAGCTAAGATATTGATAGGATTTGTAGCAAAATCAACAACCTTTCCCTTAATATCTGAAGGAAGAAGGTTTAGTCTACTTGCAAGAGTAGAACCCCAAACTACCAAATTATCTTTGTTAGTTAGAATTACAGAATATTGCACTCCTGCACCAAGTTTCTTGATTCCCTCTTCTTTAATCTTAGATTCTTCCATTGGAGGAGTTTGGGTTTGTTGGAAGGAATTATTTCCCCAACCATATATTTGATTATCTTCAGTAGCAACAATAATGTGTCTATCACCTGCTGCTATATCCTTAACTTTGCTATTTTTGAAGGCTTCCTTTGCCTTATCTGGTATTTGTAAAACTTTATCCTCATTGTCTGAGCCCCAAACATAGATATTGCCTTCTTTGGTAAGGCCAGCTGAGAAAGTATTACCGATAGCAATTTTTTCAACTCCTTCTTTTTCAATAGCAGAAGGATAATTCATATATGCCCCACCTGGAGCTACATTTGTTAAGTTACCTTGTGAGTAATATTGATTAAAAGGAAGAACCTTGCTTCCTACAAAAACTACAAGAACAATAGCTAGGAAAAGAACAAGTCCAATTATACCTAGAGGGTTTCTAAAGTAGTTTCTTATAGCAACCCTACCAGGTGACATGATAGCTTCTTCTTTAAACTTGTCATTCTCATCTTCTTTTCTTGGTCCATTGTCTATGTTCTTGTTATCTGAGTGAAGAAGTTCATCTTCTCCTAAATTTCTATTAGAATCAAAATCTCCTTCAAACTCCTCTCCCTTAGAGAAAGTAAAGGCCTTAAAGAAGAAATTTTTCAAGAAATTTCCATATGATTTAAAAGATTTTTTAACTATTGCATTCATCTTAGGCCTCCAATTGTACTCTTGGGTCTACTAGGGCATAAGCCACATCCATAAGTAGGTTTCCGAGAAGTGTTAGGACTGCGTAAAACATTGAAAGAGCAAGGATTACATTGTAATCTTGAGCCATTACTGCAAGTATCAACTCATTACCAATTCCCCTAAAAGAGAATATTCTCTCTGTTATAGCTGATCCTGAAAACATACCAAGAATAGCCCATGTGAGGGCGGTAACTACAGGAATTAACGCATTTCTAAAGGCATGTGAATAGACAACAGTCTTCTCCTTTAGACCCTTGCTTCTTGCAGTTCTAATATAATCTTGGTCTAGGGCATCTAGCATAGAGTTTCTTACATATCTTGATAAGGATGCAAGAGAACCTATGGTAAGAGTTGCCGTTGGAAGCACCAAATATCTTACCCATTCAGAGAAAGTATTTTCTCTAGGCATACCATTGGCAGGGAATAATCCTAGCCTAAAGGCAAAAACAAATATCAATATAAGTCCAATAAAGAATACTGGAATTGATAAACCAACTAGGGTTAAAGTCTGGAAGGTCTTATCAAAAAATCCTCCCTTGTGCGTAGCCGACCTAATTCCTATCAAGACCGAAAGGACAAATGATAAGATAGTAGAGCCTATATTTAGAAAAATTGTATTTTTCAAAGGTTCTGCAAGGTATTCAGACACAGGTCTTCTAACCCTTGTAGACTCTCCCAAATCTCCCTTGAGAGTTCTTCCTAACCATCTTACATATTGCTCTGGCAAAGATTTATCAAGCCCATATCTTGCTTGAAGAGTGTGGTATAACTCTTCTTGCTCTGCTTTAGTCATTCGCCCTGTAGTTGGCATCATGGCTTTGATTGGATCTCCAGGCATAGCCTTTGAGAAAGCAAAAAGCATAACAGATATAATTAGAGCAACTGGTATTAGATTTATTATTCTCTTAACTATATAACGAAACATATTTTCCCTTCCTATTTTGTGACTTGAAACTGATTATCTAGCTAAAGTGCACTGATAATTATGTAGTATTTTTAAAAAAGATTAAACAATCCCAAGTTAATAATTTTTATAAGTTATATGTTATAATATTAGTCGCCTTTTGTCAACCATGACCATTACTTAATTTGTAAATAAAAATCATATAAAGATTTAAGGCTCGGCGAAATTACGACATTATTATTCAATATTTTTTAATATTTTTATGATTATTCAGTATTTCATCTAATAATTAATGTATATATTTATATCAAATAAAAAGGCTCACTCACGTGAGCCCCAAATTATTTGTTAATTATTATTTGTTTTCTAGTTTGATAGCATTGATTTGATCTTCTGATTGCCATACTGGTGTGTTAACATCAAATCCTTTAACTCTCTTTGTATAACCTGTGTGATATTGGTTAGAGTAGAGTGGGATTTCTGGTAGATAATCATTGTACCAAATTTCGAATTCTTCCCAAGCGTCTAGGTATTCTTCCTTCTTATCTGGTGCTACTCTACGAAGTTTTGTTGTTAACTCATCAGCCTTTGGATCTTTAACTTTTGAGTAGTTGTAAGGTCCTTGTGAGTTGTATTGATACCATGGATCAAATGGTGTACCGAAGTTTGTACCCATGTTGAATGCTGTATATTGTGGGTTTTCTTCTGGGTAGTAGTAGTAGTTTAGTAGGGTTGCGAATGAACCAGCTGTTACATTGTATTCCATACCAACTTGTTTAGCATTGTTTGGTACTTGGTTAGAAATTAATGTAGTAATTGGTGATTCATCTGAACCATATTGGTTAACTACAAGTTTTTCACCTTTTTCGTTGTATCTATAGTAGTCGAAACTATCAGCATTTGCCTTGAATGCTTCATCAGCTTTCTTCTTATCCCATGGAGTCTTACCATCTTTTTCGAACTTGTAAGGTGTTTTGTCAAGAAGGGCGTTAGCTTGGTCAAGGTTCATTTGATAGTTGATTAGCTTACCTTCTAGGTCTGCTCCTCTTTCCTTATACATCCATTGGCTTGTACCATACATACCATTTGTTACTACACCGTAACCACCAGCGAATGATTGTACGAAGCTGTTTCTATCCATCAAGTGAGCGATAGCTTGTCTTACTTCTTTGTATTTTGTTGTTCCTCTGTCTGTTAGGAATTGAACGTTACCATAACCATTTCTTTCGAATGTGTTATAGCCACCGATTTTTCCCTTATCTTTAGCTGCTCTGATTCTGTCAATTGCAGCACCATCAGATTCTTGTTCCCAAATATCGATGTCTCCATTTTCTAGTAGGTCAGCAGCAATCTTGTTGTTTACAGTTTGAAGAATTACATGTGGGATAGTAGCTTTATCACCCTTGAAGTTTCCAGCGTAATTTTCATTTAGGCTTAGTTTAACCATGTTGTTTTCGAAAGAATCGAACTTGTAAGGTCCTGTAACAACTTCTGGTTTAAGTCTGTATTCATTTACTTCTTTAAGCATAGCTTCATCGATAAGTTGTTGAGTAGGATCTACATCACCGCTCTTACGAGATTCAAGGTCTTTGATTGCTTCTTCGTGAGCTTTCTTAGCTTCTTCGTAAGCCTTCTTGTCTTGTTCATTAGCCTTATCATCTGGAGCTGGGTTGTTAGCTTTGAAGTCTTCGTTTTGCTTTTTGATTTGAGCATCAATTCCTTCAACGTATTTCTTCTTTTCTTCATCACTTGGCTTATATCCATCTTTAGCAACAAGTTTGTTACCTTCTTTAGAAACAGCTAAGTTTTCGTTTAGATAGTGCATTGGGTGTGGAGTAAATGCTAGTAGAGATGCTTCTTCGAAGTATGGAAGGAATGATTTATCTATAGTAATCTTAAATGTATAGTCATCAACCTTTTGGAGTCCTTCGAATACATCCTTATCACCCTTCTTATAAGCTTCATAGCCTTTAAGTGAATCAGAACCTGGGTTTGTTGAAGCTGTTAGCTTAGCATATTCTGGATGAGTGTGAAGTAGTGCACCAAATAGGTAGTCATCTGCTGTTACAGGCTTACCATCAGACCATTTAAGATCTTTTTTGATTTTGAAAGTAACAGTCTTAGAACCATCTGCATTATTTTCAGATACAGGATCACCATCAAGAACTACTGGGTTGTTTACCCAAGCACCAGATTCATCTTGAACTACTGTTTGGTAACCGTTGTTTCCTTCGATACCAAGATATCTTCTTACCTTAACATCTCCAGCGTTGTTGGTCCAACCAGTGTAGAAGTCTCCATTAAGCTCACCAAGACCTACTACTAGAGTATCGTCTGAGGTTTGTTTTTGGAAATTTTCAGCAGTTTGTTCACCTTCTTTGGCTTCGCCTTTATCTTCCGCTTTTTTATCAGCTGATTTGTCATCGGCTTTCTTGTCTTTGTTTTCTCCACCGCCACAAGCAACTAGTGTACTAGCTAGTCCAAGTGCCATCAATGAAGAAAAAACTCTTTTCATTTTCATTGGTTTTCCCCCTAAAAAAATTAAGTAACTTTTATATTTATATATTTTAACTTAATAAATGGATTTTGTCAAGCTTCCTCATTTATTTTATACATCATTAGGTATTTTTATTCTTTAAATATCCTCAATTTTGGCTATTGTTGCAAGGGTCTTTGCAATATAATTCAGACTTTTAAGCCCCAATAAAGCGATGATATCCTAAATTTCAACGTTTTCCCACATTCGAAAAAAATATAAATGTTTTTAGAATAAATAATACTTGTATTTTTATTTTTTTATTGATAAGGCCTATATCTTGCAAAATATAAAATATTCAAAAAAACTGGATTAGTTTGTTAACTAGTCCAGTTTTTGTAATAAGTTGAATAACAATATTTATTTTTCAAGAGTCATAGCGTTAATTTGATCACTTGCTTGCCATACTGGTGTAATAACATCAAAACCTTTAATCCTGTTTGAATATCCTGTGTGGAAGACATTTGAATATAGTGGGATTTCTGGTAGGTAGTCGTTGTACCATTTTTGGAATTCTTCCCATTTGTCTAGGTAGCCTTTTTTGTCAGATGGATCGGTTTTTCTTAGCTTTGCTGTTACTTCATCAGCCTTTGGATCGTTGACCTTGCTTCTGTTAAATGGCCCTTGTGATGAATAGTAAAACCATGGGTCAAATGGTGTTGAAAAGTCTGAAGCCATTGAGAAGGCTGTGTATTGGGCATCATCTTTTGGGAAACTTAATAGATCCATTAGGGTTGAGAAGGAACCTGCTGTTACGTTATATTCCAAACCAGCTTGTTTAGCATTTGGAGGAAGTTGATTGGATATTAGACTTGTTATTGGAGATTGTTCTGCTCCATATTGGTTAACAACAAGTTTATTTCCCTTATCGTCATATCTATAATAGTCAAAGCCTTCTTGGTTTTTGCTAAATTCATCCAAGGCTTTCTTCTTATCCCAGGCAGTCTTACCATCTTTTTCGAACTTGTAAGGGGTCTTGTCTAATAACTCGTTTGCCTTGTCAATATTTAAAACCCAGTTTGTAAGTTTTCCTTCTAGGTCTGCTCCTCTTTCCTTATACATCCATTGGCTCGTGCCATACATACCATTTGTTACAACTCCATAACCACCGAGGAAGGCTTGAACAAACTCATTTCTATCCATTAGACTTGCTATAGCTTGTCTTACTTCTTTGTATTTAGTAGCTCCCCTATCTGTTAAGAAGATTATATTTCCATAACCATTTCTTTCATAAGAAGATAATTGGATTTTCCCTGCCTCTTTCGCTTTTTTGAGTTGGTCTATTTTGGCACCATCAGTTTCTCCTTCCCAAATGTCAATATCGCCATTTTCTAGAAGGTCTGGACCTATATTTCTATTTACCAATTGTACGATTATGTGAGGTATAGTTGCTTTTTGACCTTTGAAGTTACCCTTGTAATTCTCATTGAGGTCAAGTTTTACCATGTTATTTTCAAATTTATTGAATTTGTAAGGCCCACAAGTAACCTTAGGATTAAATCTGTAATCACTAGTTTCTTTTATCATAGCTTCTTCAATTAGAAGTCTTGTTGGATCAACATCGCCAGCTTTACGAGCCTCTAAGTCTTTTTCTTTTTTGTCTAACTCTTCTTTGGCTTTCTTATAATCATCGCTGGCCTTATCAACTCCTTCGTTATCTTTGTCAAAGCTTTCTTTTAGAAGGGAGATTTGCCTATCTATAGATTTCTTATAATTTTCTTTATCCTTATCGGTTACTTTGTATCCATCTTTGACAATAAGTTTCTTACCATCTTTTGCCACAGCTAAATTTTCTCCGATATAGTGAATAGGAGTTGGGCCAGCATTTGATAGGGCTTGAACTTCAAAATATGGCAATTGAGAAGCATCAACTGTAAGGGAAAATGTATAATCATCTATCTTGTTAAGTCCTTCGAATGAATCTGTATCGCCATTCTTGAAGGCCTTATATCCCTTGAGGGAATCAGCACCAACATTCAAAGAAGCTGTAAGAGGATTAAAATCCTTGTCAGATTCTAGGAGGATTCCGAAAAGGTAGTCATCAGCTGTAATAGGCTCGCCGTCAGACCATTTCAAATCTTTTTTGATGGTGAATTTAGTAGTTCTAGACCCATCTTCATTCATAGTTACTTCAGGCTCTTTTTCAAGGGCAGAAGTATTAGCTTTAAACTGTCCATACTCATCTACAACATAACAATTATAGCCATTATTACCTTCAATACCCATGAATTTTCTAACATTTACATCATTCGCATCATTATTGTAACCTTGGATGAAGTCTCCATTGATAGTACCAACACCTAAAACGATGGTATCATCAGCTGTTTGCTTTTCAAAATCATCAGGACTTTGTCCTTGATCATTTTTAGAATTTTTACTTTCCTCTTGTCCACTTGTTTTCTTTCCAGTATCCTTAGTAGAATCCGTCTTAGAACCACAAGCAGAAAGACTTAGGGCTAAGGCCAAAGCCATTAGGGATGAATAAAGTTTTTTGTTTTTCATACTAACCTTCCTTATAATCTATGTAGATTATTTAATAAAATTTTCTACACTCTACCTCCTTTATTCATTTCAGTCAAAGATTTTTGTATATATATTAATTTCCTTTTTTCAGTTTAATAGCTTTCTAGATGTCGTACTATCAGCCTAAAGGACTTTTTAATCCCTGTATTTTTTCTTTTCCTAAAGTAATTATATACATATATTATTCGCATTATTGTCTTCTTACTTAGAAAATTAACTTCTATATAAATATATTTATGTATATCTTTTAATTTTTAAACAAAAAAAGAGCCTACTAGCTAAGCTAATAGGACTCCTATAGTTTTATTTTTCACTTTCATATAGATTGTTTGAACCTGCTCCAATAAGTCTATAATATCTTACTGGTAGGCCTGAGCTATCTCCCATGTATCCTTTTCTAGGAGTTATAGCAACCCCATCTTGACCATAAGACATGTGGATTATAGTGTCATTTGCTCTATTTAGGATAAAGCCTGTATGGCCACCAGCTCCACTACTTTCTCCTGGAGTTCCAGCCACGAAGATATCTCCATATCTTATTTCTGATTCTTTTACTTCATACATTATCTTGCGTTCTCTTCCCATTTTAAAGAGAGTTTCAGTATTTCCTATGTAACTACCTTGTTTTAGGAAGCCACCATATATTAAGGACCTATATACTGCTGATGAACAGTCGGCTGCCTTGTCGGAAACCCTGTTTTTCCAATGCATATCGTACCTTAGGCCTGCTTTTCTTGCTGTAAGCATCCACTCTATAACCTTATCTAGGTTCTTTTCACCATCTATATTGTTATCGACTGGTTTTGCTATACCATTAGCATCTACCTTATATACAACTCCTTGTTGAACAACTTCAGCATTTCCTTGAAGACCATTAGATGTAAAATAGTAAAGTTTTCCATCAATCTTCCATACACCTTCTTGAACATAGCCATTAGGGTTGGTGTGGTATTTTTTACCATTGAAGTTTATCCAAGCATTTTTAGGGTTATTTGCTACACCCCTGCTGTCAGTGTTGTAAAATCTACCTTGAGACATTATGCCTTTGTTTTTAGCCATTACCCCGTCTTTATCAAAGACATAGGTCTTGCCTTCTATGTTGTTAGCCCCAGTAAGAATTTTTCCATCCTTACCAGTCCTATAGGTTTTTCCGCCAATATTTGCCCAGAAGTTCTTTGGATTGGAAATCTTTCCTAACTTATCTGTCATATAGATCATATCGTCTTTGATTTCCTTTATATTAGCTTGAAGAACTCCTTCGTCGCTAAAATTATAAAGATCTTTGCCGATTTTAGATATGCCCTTTAGGATGTTTCCCTTATTATCAGTGCGATAAACTTTTTTATTAACATTTACCCAAGAATTAGGTTTTTGGCTTAGGATTCCCCTATCATTTGCCTCGTAGTAGGAATTGTTGGTGATTATTTTTTTATTAGTTTGAAGAACTCCATCCTTGTCAAAGTAGTATTTCTTACCTTCTATTTCACTAAGGCCCTTGCTAAGGCTACCCTTATCGTCCTTGTGATATACTTTAGAGTTTTCTTCATACCAGTTAGTTTTACTAGCTTGTCTTTCTTCTTTGGAAGCTCCCCTGCTAGAACTTGGTAAGTTTGCCTTTTGTGGCTTAGTTTTTGCTTCTTTATAGATTTCATCTAGTTTAGAATTATCATAATAAACTATATCTTGGTAGTTAGTGTTCTTGGCATCCTTAGGACCCTTATCTCCAGATATTTCTTTAATAGAGATTTCTTCTTGTGTAGGAAGATTTTGCTCTTCTTTATTGATAGCTTTTGTTGATTCTATTTCTCCCTTACCATCGCTAGCCTTATCGCTTTCGATTTCATTTAGGGCTTTTTCAAGGCCTTCATAATCATAGTTCACAGGCTCTTGATTATTTTCTTTAGTCGAATCAGAATCTGAACTCTCTTTATTTTGTGCTTGTGTCAAGCTATCATCTAACTTATAATCTTCTTGGGCATATGAGTGATTCGCTCCTGCAAATATAGAAGATATAAACAAAGTTGATGCAAAGAGTATTGTCTTATTAACCTTTTTCATCTCTACCTCTTTCACATAAATATTTAAATTACAATTTAATTACAATTTCTATAGTATTTTTTACTTTAATCCGATTTTTTGATATTTCATGACTATTATAGACCATTTTAAGATAAATTGCAACAAAAAGGTTACAATTTTATGAAATTTATGGTTTTTCTACAAAATCCCTCCAATAAAAGGTAGAATTATTAAAAAAATGCAAAAAGGGTATGATAGTAAAAACAGGAGGTTATATGAAAAGCAAAAAAATATTATTAGCATTTGCCCTAATACTAGGACTAAGTTCTTGTTCTAATTTAACAGGAAATGCCAAGGGAAATGTTTCTGAACAAACTATAGAAAAAGCACTAAAAGAAGATCCTGATAAGGATAATAATAAGGATCTCCTAGGCGATAAAGTAAAAGCAGATAAAGAAGATTCTGACAAGAAAGATATAGGAGATGCCCTTAACAAAATTGACTATGCAAAGATAAGACAGTACATAGTAGATATCGGACAGTTCAATCCAGCCATCCTTGATGAGTTAAGTGATGAAGATATCAAAGAATATTATGTCCGTGCCAAAGCTGCAAGTGAAAAGACTGGTTATTGGGATATAAAAGATTTTATTTTCCAAGAGCTTGCTAAGGATTACGAAAATTATTCAAACAAATTCCCGCTTGAATCTATCGAGACTCTTTACAACTGGCCAAAGAGTACAGATAAAGTTACTGATAAGTATGAAGATGAAAGAAAGGCTATGGCAAATCTAGGCTATGATGAAGATGAAATAGCAAAAATTTCTGACAAGAAATTGGAAGAAGCCTTCAAAAAGGCCTACGATAAGAAACCAGAAGGCCTCTACAATGATTATGTAGAACTAGCTGGAGAAGAATTATTTTCTAAAGATTCAAAGTCTAAAGATAAGACCCTAAAGTTTGGAGAAAAAGATAGCGATTACGAAGAATTCAAAAAATCCCTAGTAGATAATTATGAATTTAAGCAAGATGCCGTTGATAAAATGACCAACGACGATATTGATAAGGCCTATACTAGAGCCCAAAAGAAACTAGAACAAACAGGTTTCGGTGATATAGGACTAATAATCAACGAGCTTGCTAAAATGTATCCAGGCTCATCAACTATGTATCCTGGTGAATAAATACTAAAAGTCTCTCACATTTTGCGAGAGACTTTTTCTGTCATTTACTCTTTTTAAATTTATATAAAAATGGATTTGAATTAGCTAGACCTATGATGGCTTCTCCTACTTTAAGATTTGATATATTCCAATCCTCTACTACATTAGAATCCCTAACTTGCTCGACTATACCTCGATTTTGTATAGCTGAGATAAAGGTATCCTTCTTTCGATTTCTCCCATACAAGTCCTTGATAAACTTTCTAGAGCTTTCTTCGTTTACCTTAAAGCAAATCGAAGTTAAAAGACCTGAAAGGATTGACCTTGCCTGGTATTCCTTGTAGGAGTCATAGATTTGTTCTATGTTTTGAACGCCTATTATAAATTTAACTCCAAGACTTCTGCCGAAGTTTATGGCATCATTTAGGTGGGATAGGTTTGGTAGGAGGGAAAACTCATCTATAATAAAATAGACATTGCCCTGACTCTTTTTTCTCGATAGGGCTTGTTTTATAGCCAAATCAAAGAGAAGGGTATAGATTGGAGATAAGACCTTGCCACTTGCTAGGTCATATTCGACAAAAATTTTTCTTCCATCCTTATTTCTTACTGCATCTCTTATTGATAGAGAGCCTTCCTTTTTGAAGTTTCCTATCAAGATTTCCCTTACAGCTTGTTGAAGCTCGGATAAGACTCCTTGAGTTTGGCCGGACTTATCATTATCAATGTAGGAAATAAGATTAGCTAAATCCTCATGTTGGCTTAACATTTTTCTAATCAAGTCAGCTGAACCTATATCCAAAAATTCCCTAAGCAGGGCATTATTGACTTCGATTTTATCCCTAGACCTATAAAAATGAGTAAGGATTGCTGCAAAGATATCTTTAGCCGCCATAGGGAAAAATTTTTGTGGGGTAGAAGAAATTTTCCCCTCAAAAAAGGTGGATGCTATCTCCATTATGCTTTCTTCTAGCTTATCATGGTCAATTTCCCTAAATATATTCCAATAATCTTCACCATCACGTCCTGTCGCTGTTTCATCGTTAGAAATTACAATGTCACCAGCCTTATAGAAACTTTCGTAAAATTCTCCCTTGGTATCAAAAATTATTATTACATCGTCCTTCTTTATCCTTGAGCTTAACTGATCTAGGATTTGAAAGAAGACGTTAGTCTTACCACTACCTATATTTCCTAAGATTAGGACGTGTTTGCTTAACAAGTCTTGGCTTAGGGGAATGTTCATAGGATGGCCTAGGAAGCTTTCACCAAAAAGATATATAGAATCATCAGTATTTTCGATAAAATTGGGGCTGAAAGAAAGCTCATCTCCTTCAAATACTTCTATTTTCTTCAATTAATTCTCCTCATCATAGAGCGATATCATTGTTAATACCCTCTTCATTCTTGTTAGTCTCCTTGCTAGATGAATTATCCATCAAAGCAAAATTTTTAAGTATTGATGTAGTCCTAATGCTCTCAAGTAGGGCTTTTTGGGCGATATTTGGATCTTCTGGCTCATAGGAAAAATCAAAATCGAATTTTTCGCTATTTTCTGACAATAGTCCTAATGTTCCACTTTGTTCTAGTTTGAAATCCCCAACTTTTAAGGCGAATTTATTAGATGCTTCTAGGTCATAATCATCTTTTTCATTATCAGAAGATAGATTCGGGCTTTTAAGGGCAAGGCCCATGTCCTGACTAAATTTAACCTTCTTATCTTTTGATTCTACTATAGTTTGTGAGATGCTAAGCTTTTGTTTATAGAAACTATGTTTGCTTTTTAGAGCGAATTTATCTGATATTTTTGCTTTAGTTCCTATGGAAATAGCATCTTCTGGTGAATCAATTAATTTTTCATGGTCTAAATCGATCGAAGCTTCTGTATTACCAAGCTTAAACAAATTATATCCACTTGATTTCCCCAAGAGAGAAACTGATTCTAAGTTAGGTGCATTTTCTAAAGACTTTGTAAATTCCTCTTCAAACTCATTTCCCTTGTTCTGTTTAAGCTTATCTTCGTCAATAGCAAAGCCTAAAGCATTAGGGATAGTATAGGATTCAGGCTTAAAATAATTTTCAATATTAAATTTTTTTCCTTGTTCCTTTAGATATTCTTCCATTTTTCGATACCATAATCACCATGAGATTGGATATCTGAAATTAGACTTCCCAATTCCCTAATTGCCAATTCTGTATCTCTGGCTGGAACTACATAATCAAAACCTGTATTAGTTCCACTTGCATCTGATATAAGACCGAACATTTTCTTCTCTCTCTTTCTCATATCTATAGCTGGAAAAGAAGACCTGGTATTTATAGATAAGGTAAGATTTGGCACTTGAGCAAATGCCCAAATCCTTAGAAAAGTATAAATCAAGGCAAAAAACGCTATTATACCAAAAATAATTAGCTTTAGTAGGGCTGTTTGGCGAGATTCAAAAGTCATCATTGATGTTAAAGCACCAACTCCACCCGATAAAGTCGCTCCTGCAAGGATGACATTTGATGCCAAAAGAGATAGAATATTGTTATTTTTTATCATTATGCTGGATATAAGTCCAATAATAATGCATAAGATACCCATAATGAAGCCACCGCTATCATAATTTCCACCACCCATAGTTACTAATATAGTATTGATAAAAATACTTATGATAAGCCCTAGTATAAACTTAAAAGGGTTAGGTATATATTCGCTTACAAGACTAATTCCTGCTATATCACTTAAAGAAAACTCATTTTGGAAATTAAGATTTCCCTTTATATCCCTTCCCCTAGCAGATAGGAGCACCCTCTTGTTAGTTACCAAAAGCTTACAATTAGCCTTAGAGTAAGTTATAAAGCCCATGAGCATATTCTTAAAGGTCGCTATATCATATTGTTTTACGCAAATCTCCCCTTCACTCGCATTAATAAGGCTAGGAATAACAACATCATCGTTGTAGGAATTAATTTCTTCATTCATCTTCTTGAAATCGTCGACCTTTTCCTTAAAAGATGCACCTAGCTTATCTTGGAATTTACCTTGCCAATAACTTATATCATCAATGATGTTCTTATCATCTGAATGTGAACTTGAAGTATTAGAAGCACTATTAGAATAATCATAGGTCCTATTTTCTTCAGCCCTAGCAAAATCTTTTTTATCTAATTTTTCAGTCTTATTTTTTTGACAATCACAAACTTCGCCTTCTTTTAAAGGCCTACCGCATTGATTACAAAATTTCGCCATGAAATCCTCCTAATTATATTCTCCTGTAAATAGCTTGGTTGATACCCAACCGCTACCTATATAACACCAGTATCTTTCACCATCACTAACGCAATCTTCTACATAAACTACATCACCCTTATAGACTTTGCCTATTGCCTTAGAATTCAAGCTGTGGCCTTGTCTAACCATACCTACATCAGTCATGACCCTAAAACTCTTGTGGAGGAAGTCACTTTCCTTATAAATATCTGTATATTTAGGGTTTCCATTTTCACCATAAGAATTATTCCTTCTAAGCTCGTCCAAATCTACTAATTCATCATTGGATACTTCGCTATTTTTTATATTAGCTTCTTTCTTAGCCTGATTGCTTTTTTCATTATCTTTGATTTTTTTCGACTTTTCTTCATTAGTCTTTTTGATTTGCTCACTAGCTTTTAAATTAATATCCCATATATCTTGACTATCAGGCATTAGGCCCAAATAAGAATCAGATAAGTCTTTGGCTTTTGCATAATCCTTAGCTTCAATGTACTTATTAAGCTCTTCAACTATATCCATTTCAACTTTTTTCTTCTCACTAAGGGCTAGCTTATAATCTTTGCCAGCACTTGCTGGAATCTCATCTATTAAAGATAAAGCCTTCTCATAGTCCTTATCTACAATTGCCTTTCTCGCATCAGCTAACTTATCCTTATAGATAGATTTCTCGTCTTTAGCTTCCTTATCCTCGCTACTGATATTTTCTTCATGCTCGCTAATATCATCACCAGCATTTTTACTATAATCAGAAAAAAAGGCAGACTTAACAACTATGGCAAGAAGAATTATAATCAAAACCCCTACAAGCCCATACAAAAACAACTTCTTCTTATCTCCACCATCACTAGAATCTTTACTATAAGCCTTATAGCTGTTCCTAGCTTGGCTTTCATAAGAAGGCTTAGGAGAAGAAGATTGGTAACTTCTCCTATAAGAATCCATATCCTCATTCAAATTTAATTTTTCAGTAGGACTATCATCCCCATCAAGTTTCGCTCCACAATTTTCGCAAAACTTGGAATCATCCTTGTTCAAATAACCACATTTTTTACAAAACATAACAAGCTCCTTTAAGATACTTTTATCATATCCTTATTCTTTTGTCAATAGATAACAAAATAATTTATCAAGTAAATTCATTAAAATAAATACTGTAAGTTTTATCTAGCTAAATACTTGTAAAGATTATCAAATAACTATCCTTTATTTTACAAAAAGGCAAAACCAAACAGCCTTATCCTGGCCTATGACCCTATGCCTAATGCCTTTTTCTATAAAAAGAAAATCTCCCTTTTTCATTTCTATAACTTCTCTGTCAGTCTCAATAGAAGCCTTGCCCTCCATCAGAACAACAAACTCATCCTCATCTTGGATCATAAAGTCTGTAACTTGATCAAGGGACATAGTCCTAAGAACTCTAACTTTCTCATCTTCATAAACTTTCTCTTCAACTTCTTCTTCCTTAGAAAACTTCAAATTATCCAATAAATTAAAAACTTCCACTACTTCCTCCAAGTATTATAACTAATATCTATAATGTGTAATAAAGATTATTGTATTTTTCATAAGTTTCAAATGACAAATCATCAATGACTTGGATTTATATATATAAGTCTTGATATTTAAATTATATCACAAGGCTTATATATGAAAAAAGCGGAGTATTTTTTCCTCCGCAAGATTTATTTATTTAGATATTCCTTATAGAAGCTTAAATCTTGGACTATTTCTAGGACTCCCTTGTAGTTTTCTTCCTTGTCCCTTACTGCGTAGTAGGAGATGGCAAAGTCCTTACCAGCTATATTTTTTATTAGTTTGAAGGAGTCTTTCTTTTTGTCTTTGAAGTCTTTTATGAGGCCTCTTACTATTGGCTCAACTTGAGGTGGGTGGCAGGTGTAGACTTCTCTTCCTAGTGAACTTGTCGGTCTTTTAAAGACTTTTGATCCCTTGTGGTCGTTGTAGTAAGTGTTTATGTCATTTTCATCGACAAAGGTTATTTCAAATTCCATGGTATCTAGCATGGCTTCTATTTGGTCGATTCTTAGTTTGCCTTTCTTGAAGTGGATGTAATTATCTTCGTTAGTCTTATCTTCGACTAGCTTTTCTTTTCCGTAGGCTATTAAGTTGTGATCATAGTCTTCTAGGTCTTGGTAAAGAAGCTTTAGGTCTTCTTCGCTCAAGTTATCACTTACTAGGGGATAGAGGATATTTTCTTCCTTGTAGGTCATCTCCTCCGCTCTTTGTAGGCTTTCATTTAGGAGTTTTTCCTTATTTTCTTTGAGTGCTTTTTTGAGATTTTTCCCTATTTCAACATCTACTGCCCACATCACTTCTGATGGGCCTGGTTTGTTATATTTTACCTTGAGAATTGGATAGATGAGGTCTCCCTTTTTCTTGTAGTGAGATCCTATGTTTTTTATGGTTTCTTCTATTTCTTCTCCAATTTTCGCTTTTTGGATAAGTTCTTTTATCTTGTCATTTTCTCTTGCCATATAGGAAATGAAGGGGTCTGTGTAAGTTTCTTTGTTTTTTTCGTTTTCCGTCATTCCATGAAAGAGAGCTGAGTGAACGTCACATAATTTCCTTACTTCTTCCTTATCTACTCCTGATTCTAGCAAGTCTTCTTCGGCATCCATTATTTCAGATGAGGATACTCCATCGAAGTTTTTTACAAAGTCTTTTCTTACTGTTTCTAGGTCTTCGCCCGAGGTCAATCTGTTGATGTAAGTTTTTATTAATTCTTTTCTTTCTTTAACTTCAGGATTTTCTGACCCATCTATTACCTCGAAGCCCGCTTTTTCTAGTTTTTCTTTTATGTTTTCTATGCCTAGCATCTTTGCCCCACGTTTGATGGACATTTTCTTTGCCATGGTGTTAAACATTATAGGGTTGGATAGGGGCTTAAAGCCTAAGTCTATAAGTCTATCTTTTATTTGAGGGTTTTCTGTAACTAGGTCGTAGACATTTTTATTGATATCAATTTTCATAGCTTACCTCCATATGTCTTTTTTATTATTATATAGCTTTTGATAATAATAATCAGTAACATTTGTTACAGGAGAAAAGAAAAAGGGGCTGTTGCAAAATTATGAATAATCATCGTCCCATCATTAGAAGGTTCTCTTAGGAAATTTTTAGTGGTGCCTGCCGGCTGATGGAGGCAAAATTTCCGTGGAGGTTCTTCTAATGATATTGGGACGATTTATTCATTCTGCAACAGCCCCTATTTCATCTTTTCTAGCTCTATGCTAAATTTTTGTAAGATTTTTTTCTCAATTCTAGATACTGTCATCTGGCTTATATCCAAACTATTAGCTATGTCAACTTGGGTTCTTCCTTCGTAGTATCTTAGTT
The DNA here is from genome assembly GCF_947087635.1 of Anaerococcus tetradius. Lineage (NCBI taxonomy): Bacteria > Bacillati > Bacillota > Tissierellia > Tissierellales > Peptoniphilaceae > Anaerococcus > Anaerococcus tetradius. Next base: position 90,425 of record NZ_CAMUDP010000001.1, on the reverse strand, counting down.
CCAAGATTTCTTTTTCTAGGTCATTTAGCCTTTCCATTGATTTGTCTATTAGGTCTTTTAGCTCTATGGAATCGAAGTTTTTGTCTTCTTCTCCTATCATATCGGATAGGTCGACAGCATTTTCTCCTTTTTGGACTTGGTATTTCATATCCAAGGATTGAGGAGTGTAGACCTTACTTGCTTCCATGGTTTCAAGGATTGTTTCCTCATCTTCTCCTAGATAGTCTGCTATGTCAGCTACTGTAGGGGTTCTCTGGAGTTCTTGGGGTAGGATTTTTTTTGCAGTATTTATTTTCTTATAGAGATTTTGTATTCTCCTAGGTACTCTTATTACCCAACCCTTGTCCCTAAAGTATCTTTTTAACTCGCCCATTATGGTTGGGGTTGCAAAGGATGAGAAGGCAAAGCCCTTAGATGGGTCGTATCTTTCGATTGCATATATTAGACCGAGACTTGCCACTTGGTAGAGGTCGTCTTTTTCGATTCCCTTTCCGACATATTTGTTGGAGAGGATATCGACTATATACATATGTTCTTCTATAAGCTCATCTCTTAGTTTTTTGTCCTTGGTTTTGTAATATTGTTCAAATTTTTCCTGAAGAGCTTCTTTGTGCTCTTTTTTGCTTTCTTTAGACATTATTCTGCCCTTATTGTCATAACTATCTTATCTTCTGAGATAGAAAGTTCATCGCACAATTCTTTAAGGATTAGGTCTCTCATAGCTAGGGCCTTTTCGTTTAAGTCCCTATCTTTTCCTATGACTTCAACTTTGAGCTTTTTTCTTTCTGCAAAGAAGTTTATCTTTATGTCATCACCCTTTAGCTTATAGTTTAAGGCTTCGGATACGACAACTCTGATATCTTCTACTTCTTCTATGTTAAATTCCAAGTCTGATGCAAGGCTTGCAGCAAAAAGCCTCATAGACTTAATGTAGAGGCTTTTTGCTGGGATTTTTATGCTTATTTCTTCCATATTACACCATCTCGAATATTTCTGTAAGCTCAGTAATCTTAAATAGTTTTAGGATATTTTCTTTTGGATTTATTATCTTAACTTTCTTATCTTTTTCCTTGTTTATCTTATATATTTTCATAAACATACCGAGACCTGTCGAGTCTAGATAGTCAAGATCTTTGATATCTATTACTATGTCTTTATCAACTGAGCTTAGGTCATCTTCTATTAGATTTTTGAATTCTTCTTCTGAATAAACATCTAGGTCGCCAGAAAGTTCTAGAACTAACTTGTCTTCTGCTTGACTAATATTTGCTTTAAACATCTTCTTCCTCTTCTTCCAAAGTGCTGTATTTAGTTACTGAAACAATTCTGTCTTTGTCATCTGTAAGGTTTTTGAGTTTTACACCTACAGTATTCCTACCAGTGATGGATATATCTCTGACACTTAGTCTAATCATATCGCCTGATAAGGATACCATCATTATATCATTATCTAGGTCTACTGGTAAAGTATCCACTACTTTTCCAGTTTTTTCTGTAACCTTGTGGCATTTTACACCCTTGCCTCCCCTATTTTGGTTTTTGAAGTTGTTAAAGGAAGTTTTCTTTCCATAGGCATTTTCTGTAACAACCAAGAGGTAGGTTTCTTCACCCTTGATGTTCATTGATACTACTTCATCATCCTTATCTAGCTTGATTGCCTTAACCCCTTGAGCAATTCTACCCATAGAACGAAGGTCTTTGGAGTTAAATTGGATAGTCATACCATTTTTGGTAGATATTAGGAGTTCTTCTTCCTTGTCTATCTGTCTAACTGATATTAGCTTATCATTTTCTTGGAGAGATATGGCTATTATTCCATTTTTCCTTATGTTAGCGAAGTTTTCTGCATCAGTTTTCTTTATGGTACCATTTTTGGTTTGAAGGACTATTTGGCTATTTTTGTGTAGGTCTGAAAGAGTCATCATTTCTGTGATTCTCTCGCCAGATTCAAGATTTAGGATGTTAATTATAGCTTGTCCCCTTGATGTTCTACTAGCTTCTGGAATCATGTAAGCTTCTAGAGAAAATACCTTACCCATAGATGTGAAGAATAAGAGCTCTTCGTGGGTATTAGTTGTGATAATCTTTTTGATGAAGTCACCCTCTTTGGTATTTCCTGCCGCAATTCCCTTACCTCCCCTATTTTGTACCTTGTAGGTGTCGATAGGAAGTCTCTTGATGTAGCCATCCTTGGTTAGGGTTATTAGGATATCTTCTCTTTCAAATAGCTCTGATATTTCTATCTCTCCCTCATCTGGTACTATTTGTGTCCTTCTATCATCGGCGTATTTTTCTTTAATTTCTGTCATTTCGTCGATTATTAGGTTGATTAGGGTTTCTTCAGAGTTTAGGATTGAAAGTAGGTAGTCAATCATCCTAGCAAGTTCGTCATTTTCTGCATTTAGTTTTTCAATTTCTAGTCCTGATAGGCGTTTTAGTTGCATATCTAGGATGGCTTGAGATTGAACTTCTGTTAGCTTAAATTTATCATAAAAAATTTTCTTGATTTGATCGTTGTCATAGGATGATCTTATTATTTTGATAATTTCATCTATGTGGTCAATGGCTATAATTAAACCTTCTACTATGTGCTTGCGATCTCTTGCCTTTGATAGGTCAAATGTAGTCCTACGAGTTACTACTTCCTTTTGGTGGTCAACATAGTATTCGATTAGCTCTTTTAGGTTTAATATCTTTGGCTCGCCAGCTACTAGGGCTAGGTTTATAATACCGAAAGTATTTTCTAGTTGGGTGTATTTGTAGAGGTTATTTAGGACTATATTAGGGTTGGAATCTCTCTTGATTTCAACTACTATCCTCATTCCCTTTCTATCTGATTCATCTCTTATGTCAGATATACCATCTACTCTTTTTTCTTTTACAAGGTCAGCTATTTTTTCTATTAATCTTGCCTTGTTTACCTGATAAGGAATTTCTGTTATGATTATTCTTTCTCTATTTTTCTTAAAGGGTTCAATTTTTGCTACTGCCCTTTGCTTAATCTTGCCCCTACCAGTCTTATAGGCTTCTTTTATGCCGGACTTGCCTAAGATTAGGGCGCCTGTTGGAAAGTCTGGTCCAGGTATTATTTCTATGAGATCATCTATGGATATTTCTGGATCTTTCATGTAGGCTATGCATGCGTCTATGGCCTCACCTAGATTGTGAGGAGCCATGTTTGTCGCCATACCTACAGCTATACCATTTGACCCATTTACAAGTAGGTTTGGAAATCTTGATGGAAGGACTGTTGGCTCTAATTCTTCTTCATCGAAGTTTGGCATAAAGTCAACTGTGTCTTTGCCTATATCCCTTAGCATTTCCTTGGCAATCTTACTCATCCTAACTTCTGTATAACGCATGGCTGCGGCAGCATCCCCGTCTATGGAACCGAAGTTACCTTGACCTTGGGCAAGGGGATATCTGGTTGAGAAGTCTTGGGCAAGTCTTACTAGGGCATCATAGATTGCTAAGTCACCATGAGGGTGAAATTTACCCATTACATCTCCGACTACCCTGGCTGATTTTCTGGTTGGTTTATTTGGATCAAGGCCTAGAAGTTGCATATCATAGAGGATTCTTCTATGAACTGGTTTTAGACCATCACGCACATCTGGTAGGGCTCTTGCTACTATTACAGACATTGAGTATTCAAGATAAGATGATTTCATCTTGCTCTCAAGGTCTATATTCATTATATTCTGATTTTCTGTCATATTGCCTCCTATACGTCTATGTCTGTAACGTACTTGGCGTTTTCTTGGATGAAGTTACGTCTAGGTTCTACCTTTTCTCCCATTAGAAGGGCGAAGGTGTCATCAGTTGTGGTTGATTCCATATCTTCTACTACTCTTAGGAGAACACGTCTGTCTGGATCCATGGTTGTTTCCCATAATTGTTCTGCATTCATTTCACCAAGACCCTTGTATCTGTTAATCTTGTAATTATCTACTCCAAGCTCTTTGATTACCTTATCTCTTTCATCATCTGAATAAACGTATCTTTCCTTCTTGCCTACGCTTATCCTGTATAAAGGTGGAAGGGCTACATATACATGGCCCTTATCTATTAAATCCTTCATATATCTGTAGAAGAAAGTTAAAAGTAGGGTTCTGATGTGGGCACCATCAACATCGGCATCGGTCATGATTATGATTTTGCCATAGCGAAGTTTTTCTAGGTCAAATTCCTTGCCTATACCTGTACCAAAGGCTGTAATCATATTTTTTATTTCTTCTGAATTAAGAACCCTATCAAGGTGGGCTTTTTCTACATTCATTATCTTTCCTCTTAGAGGAAGGATAGCTTGAATCCTGTTATCCCTACCGCCTTTGGCAGAGCCTCCCGCAGAATTACCCTCGACTATGAAAATTTCGTTTTCTCCTATATCTGTCGATTGACAATCTGCAAGTTTTCCTGGAAGAGTTGCTGAATCAAGGATTGATCTCTTACGGGTTAGATCTCTTGCCTTTCTAGCAGCTTCCCTAGCACGTCTACTTGCAAGGGCCTTATCTATTATGGCCTTGGCAGGCTTTGGATTTTCTTCAAGGAAGTTTGCCAAATGTTCTGAAATAAAGGTATCTACCGCACCTCTTACTTCGGAGTTACCGAGTTTGGACTTGGTTTGGCCTTCAAATTGAGGATCAGTTATTTTTACAGATATTATGGCTGTAATACCCTCTCTGATGTCCTCACCCTGGAGGTTATCTTCGTTGTCTTTTAAAAAGTTATATTTTCTGGCATAGTCATTTACAGTCCTTGTTAAAGATGACCTAAGCCCTGCCAAATGGCTTCCTCCTTCTGGAGTTTGGATGTTGTTGGCATAGGATAGGATATTTTCGCTATAGGCATCTGTATATTGGAAGGCAAATTCTACCTCAGTATCTTCTTGGAAGCCATCAAAATGAGGAATCATCTCCATTATTGGATCCTTATTCCTATTTAGATAGGCTACAAATTCTGAAATACCTCCTTCAAATTTGAAGCTAGTTTTGAAGTCTTCTCTCTCATCTTCAAATTGTATCTCCACTCCCTTATTGAGGAAGGCCATCTCCCTAAATCTATTTTCAAGGATTGTCCTGTCATATATGGTAGTATCAAAGATTTCTCCATCTGCCTTGAAGGTGATTTTTGTTCCAGTTTCTTCCGTATCGCCTATTACTTCTATGTCTTTAGTTACCTCACCTCTAGCAAATTCCATCTTGTAGATGTGACCATCTCTTTTTACTTCTGCTATTAGGTATTCAGAAAGGGCGTTTACTACTGAAACACCTACACCGTGAAGACCACCTGATACCTTGTAGGCTGAATCGTCAAATTTACCACCAGCATGAAGGACGGTTAGGACTGTCTCCAAGGTAGATTTGTGAGTTGTTGGGTGTTCTTTGACTGGGATTCCTGATCCGTCATCTTCTACACTTACAACATTATCCTTATCAATAGTAACTTTTATGTAGTCACAACGTCCTGCTAGGGCCTCATCTACCGAGTTGTCTACTACTTCATAGACTAGGTGGTGGAGTCCTCTCTGACTGGTTGATCCTATATACATACCAGGTCTTAGACGAACGGGTTCAAGCCCCTCCAAAACCCTGATATTACCAGCATCATAATTATTATCTTGCATACTATTCCTTTCTAATCTTTCCATCAAAGATATATGAAATCTTATCTTTGTCTATATATTCCAAGCTCTTGGTGTTGGTCGCAGTAATTATAGTTTGATAACCATTAAGGTTTTCAAGTAAAAACACGGACCTTTTTTCATCAAGTTCTGAAAATACATCATCAAACAAAATGACAGCCTCATCACCTGTCACCTCTTTGATTAATTTAACTTCCGCAAGTCTTATGTTTAGAATTGCCGAACGCTGTTGCCCCTGGGAAGCAAAGTTTTTTGTATCCTTGCCATTTATAGTAATCTCAATATCATCCCTATGGATGCCCCTTTGGCTGGTCAAATATTTTAAATCCTTATCCCTTGAGGTAGCGAAAATTTCTTCATATTCTTCTAAATCTTTTGGACTTATATCTGCTAGATAACTTAACCTTAATTCCTCTTTAGAAGAAGTTAGGGATGAGTGAAAATCTCTAGCATACTGGTCTATTATTTTTATAAATTTTAATCGACTCTTATAAATCCTATATCCGAGCTTACTTAGAGACTTGTCAAAAGCAGCAAGCTGTTCTTTAAAATATTGGGATTTAGTATTTTTCAGGAGTTTATTTCTCTGATATAAAATCTTATCGTAATCCCTCTTGTATGACTTGTAGGATAAGTCTATCCCTTCTATAATCTTATCAATCAAATCACGTCTAAGGTTTGGCCCATCCTTTATGATTGCCAAATCTTCAGGTGTAAAAAGGACTATCTTAAACAAAGATTTTAAATCTTTGCTCCTATCATACTTTACTCCATTTACAAAAATACTCTTATCCTTATCATTAACTTCTATAAGAACTTCCTTAAAAGACCTTCCTTTTCTAACGGTTCCAGCTAATTTCATCTGACTTTGAGAAAATCTAACAATGTCCTTATCTCTAATTTTCTTAAAGCTCCTTGCATTAGCCAAATAATAAACACTTTCCAAAAGATTGGTCTTACCCTGGGCATTATCTCCGATGAAAATATTTGTATCTTTGTTAAATTCCACACTTTCATAAAAATAATTTCTAAAATTATTTAATTTTAAGTCTTTAATCCACATTATACAATTGTAATTTCAAAATCATCAAATACTACTAGGTCTTTTTTGTGAAGTTTCTTGCCTGGAATATGGCAAAGCTCACCATTGAGGAGGACTCCCTCATCTTTTATGATGTTTTTCGCAAGTCCACCCGTTGGAATTATATTAGTAGCCTTTAGTAGATCTTTAAGGCTTATTTCTTCTGCATAAAATTCTATCTTTTCCATATATACCTCTAATTAGCAAGCCTTACTGGTAAAACAAGATAGGTGAAATCTTCATTTTCATAGGATGAATTTTCAGGATAAATTAAACATGGATTTAGGGCTGATTTGAAGTTTAGCTTGATTTTTGTAGAATCGCAAGCCTTGACACCCTCTTGCATGTATCTTGCATTGAAGGCTATTTCAAGATCAGGGCCTTGTTGATCAACATCTATAGCTTCTCTTACATCCCCTATTTCAGAATTTGATTTTATTAACATAATCTTATCAGAAATTTCTATCTTTATTAGGTTTGCCCTGCCAGGATCTGCTAAAACTTGAGCACGGTCTAGTGAATTTATAAGCTCTCTTTTATCAACGATTATGCTAGTTTCTGAAATATCATTAATAATATTTCTATAATCTATAAAATTCTTATCTATTACCTTGCATTGCATAGTAGTATTTTCACTTACAAAAATCAAATCATTTTCATTCTTATAGAGTTTAGTTTTTGTATCGTCAGAAACTATCCTTGACCATTCTAATAGGGATCTTTTTGGGATGATATATTCACTATCTTCATAGTCTGTAGGATATTCGAGTTTTACTTTTTTTAGAGAAACCCTGTAACCATCCAAGGCAACCATATTTAGGAATCCATCTTTAAATTCAAAAAGAATTCCTGTTAGGGCAAGCTTTGTTTCGTCAAGACTTGTTGCAAATTCAGTTTGACTTATTGATCTTTTTAGGACATCATTATCTATTTCTATAGCCAAAGTATCTGGTATGGATAATTCATTTTTCTCAAAATAATCAAAGGCTAAAAGGTTAAAGTTTGATGATGAGCACTTGATATTTATTTTTCCATCCTTATTTTCTACAATTACAATATCATTAGGTAGTTTTCTTACTATATTTGCAATAAGGCTTGCCTTAACAGCCATCTCACCTTTTTCATCAACTACAGCATCTACTTTTGTTTTTATAGCTATTTCGCCATCAAAGGCTTTGAGGAAAAGACTATTATCAAAACACTCGAAGTATATTAATTCGTGAATCTGTATATTGGTACTTTTTGAGACAGCTTTCATAGCAATATTTATAGCACTCATTAAATCTTGCTGACTAATTCTAAATTTCATTGTTACTCCTTAACTTAAATATATACTTAGTAGTATTATTAGTAGGGCCTGTATAAATGTGGATAAGTCTCTTAAAAGTTTATATCTAGCTTAAAAGTCTTATTGATAACTTGTGGGTAGAAAAAGGATAAGATAGCTAGTTTTCCACATTATCCACAAGCGTGAAGCAAGAAAAAATCACATCCTACTTATCAACATACTTATCCACAGGCTTATTAACATTTTACTCTGTTATCTCCTTTAGGAGAGCATCTATTTCTTCTTTGAAGCTATCATCTTCATCCATTTGTTTTTGAATTTTATCTATACCATGCATGACAGTTGTATGATCCCTATCAAAGGCATTAGATATAGTTACTAGAGAATCTTCTAGGATTTCTCTGGCTAAAAACATGGCTATTTGTCTAGGATTTACAATTTCTTTCTTTCTAGATTTGCCCTTTAGCTCAGATAGCTTGACTCCATACTTATCTGCGACATATTTTTGTATATCATCTATACCAACACGTTTTTTCTTATCCTTAACCCTAGTTCCTACACCCTTTATAGCATCTTCCATAGTAACAATTTCTCTATTATCACTTTTAGCATAGGCTATGGCAGTAGACAAGGCTCCTTCCAAATCTCTTATGTTGGTATCAATATTTTCTGCTATATAAAACAAGATGTCATTTTCTATATAAGCTCCTAATTGGTCAAGCTTTTTTTGAAGGATTGCTACCCTAGTTTCAAAATCAGGTTTACCAATATCGACTATAATTCCCCAGGAGAACCTTGAAATAAGCCTATTTTCTAGGTGCTTTATCTCCTTTGGTGGCCTGTCTGAGGATATTACTATTTGTTTACCTGTGTTATAAAGGTCATTAAAGGTGTGGAAGAACTCCTCTTGAGTTCCTTCTTTACCTGCAATGAATTGAATATCATCTATAAGAAGAATATCAACTGACCTATATTTTTCCCTAAATTTTTCATTTTTTGTCGACCTTAGGGCTGAAATCATCTCGTTGGTAAATTTCTCGCTTGATAAGTACATTACATAAGCATCATCCCTATTATCAAGGATTTCGTGGGCTATTGCCTGCATCAAGTGGGTCTTACCTAGGCCACTTTCCCCATAAATAAAGAGAGGATTGTAAAGTCTTGCCTGAGATTTGTTAGAAATATTTTCTGCAACAGCCTGGCTTACCCCTAAGGCATATTGGTTAGATTTGCCTTCTACGAAATTTGCGAAAATATTTTCTTCTTCTAGTTGGGGTCTAGGGAAGGATGAAACTTTATTAAGTCTCATCTGTCCGTCAGGATCATAGTCCTTACCGAGGGTTAAGACCTTGTTGTAATTGTCTCCATCTTTTGCAACAACCTCAATAATTAAATCTTTACCAGTTTTGCTTTTGATATTATCAAGGGCAATCTGGAGTTGAGGAGCCCAAATCTTATCATAAATAAAAAGTGTATCCTTCTTAGGCACTTCCAAATAAAGGGTTCCATTGTACAAATTAAGGGGTTTTAGAATGCTAATCCATGTGTCAAATTGCTGACTATCGGTTACATGCATTTTCATTTCATTTTTTAATTCATCTGTAATGTATTCTAGATTCGTCATCCATCCTACCTTCCTTCCTCTAAAAGTTATACACAGTCTATAAAGCCCTAAAATTTAAAAATAAGAAAGAAAAATAAGACTTATCCCCAAAAATTGGATAACTTGTGGATAACTTTTTTGTTGATAAAATTTTCTTCTGAATTTTAAGCTTTAAGCCTAGAAAATTTTAGAAAGCAAGGATAATTTCCAAATTTATCCACACAAAAAGTAAAAATCCAGATAAAAAACATAGTTTTGCATATACTTATACACTCTCAATTATACTATAATCATGCGATTCAAGCAACTTATCCACATTTTTTATTTATTTTTTGGGAAAACTTATTTTTAAAAATTTAAAACTTTTGGAAAAAGGGTGGATATGTGGATAAGTCTGTGTATTTATTTAGTCTTTCTCATAAAATTTTCATAAATTGACTAGATAAGCCAAAAAAAATTATAATATGAGATGATTTTACAAAATTATTCATGGAGATTTTTTGTTTAAAAGTTGTGGATAGAAATTTTATCAAGAAAATTATCCACACTGGAAATTTATTCCGAAAAAACTGATATTAGTGGAAAAATATTCTGCTTAAATTGAAATTATATTCAAGGCTATTCTTTAGAGCCTAGTTTTTTACAAAATATTATTTTTTTACTCAAAAATCTTGACAGATTAGCTTTATTTCAATATAATAGTATGAGTCAAAAAAAGAGTAGGAGGTGTAAGCATGAAAAGAACTTATCAACCAAATAGAAGAAAGAGATCAAAAGATCACGGCTTTAGAAAAAGAATGTCAAGCCCAGGTGGTAGAAGAGTACTAAAAGCTAGAAGAAGAAAAAACAGAAAAAGATTATCTGCTTAAGCTAGAAAGTATTAATTGTATATAGATTAGGAGGGGCCTTATATAAGGCTCTTGTTTATATTTTTTACTTTTCTACAAATAGTTAAGAAGTGTTTAATGGAAAAAAGAATTAGTTTAAGAAAAGACGCAGACTTTCAAAGAGTATATAAAAGAAACCAAGCTTTCTACAATAGGGATTTCACTGTTTTAGTGAAAAATAACGGTCAAAAACATCCTAGATTTGGTTTTTCCATAAGTAAAAAGATAGGTAAGGCTAATGTTAGAAATTCTCTTAAAAGAAAGCTTAGGGATATTATTAGGATTAATTACGGATCTATTAATGCTGTAGATGTCGTAATTATCCCAAAGAAACATACGATAGATTTTACTTACGATGATTTAAAAAAATCTCTGGGTCATGTTCTTAGTAAAGCTTTTAAAAAGAAGATGATTTTTTATGTTAAATAAATTATTCATTGCAATAATTAAGTTTTATCAAAGATTTATTTCTCCACAACTAGGATATTCAAAGTGTAAGTTTCAACCAACTTGTTCCCAATATGCCCTGGAGGCTTTTAGGAAGCATGGATTCTTGAAAGCGTTTTTTATGTCTGTGTGGAGAATTTTACGATGTAATCCATTTTCTAAGGGAGGTTATGACCCAGTTAACTAAACTTTTCTTTAGGAAATATAAGAAAATACTGAAATAATGGAGTTTATATGATTAAAGTACTAGCCGGTATTTTAGGCCAACTGATGAGATGGATCTATGATAGCTTGCAAGCTAATTTCACAGAGCCTACAAATATTAGTTTTTATGCCATAGCTATAATAATTATGACTTTGCTTGTAAGTCTTTTAATTATACCAATGACCGTTAGCCAACAAAAACAAGCAGAGAGAACAAAGATTTTCAAACCAAAGATGGAAGAAATCCAAAAAAAATATAGTTACGACCAACAAATAATGCAAAAAAAGATGCAACAACTTTATAAGGAAGAGGGAGTAACTCCTGGTATTTCTGGTTGCCTTGTAATGATTATCCAAATTATGATTCTTTTTGGATTGTTTAGGATGATGGGAGATACTACAAAGTATGTATTCCCTGAAGGCTTAGATAATGTTAGGACAAATTTCTATTGGATATCTAATCTATTAGATAAGGACCCTTATTGGTTTGCTCTTCCACTACTTACAAGTTTATCCCAAGTTGCCGTTCAACTTTTCTCAATGAAAACAAACCCTCAAATGCAACAGGGTGGAGCTATGGGAAATATGAACAATATGTTTTTGATAATGCCTTTGATGTATTTTTTCATATTTAGGGGTCTACCAGCAGGTTTGCCACTTTATTACACCCTAAGTTCTGTATTCAGACTTGTAATTATGGTAATTATGCATTTTTATATGAAAGCTAATAAAACGGAGTTAGAAGATGAAAAAGTCAATAATTAAGAGTGCTAAAACTAAAGATGCAGCTATCAAGCTTGCTCTTGATGAAATTGGTAAAAGTAGAGATGAAGTAGAAGTAGAGATTATCGAAGAAGAATCTAGTGGCTTTCTTGGTCTTATTGGAAGTAAGGATGCTGTTGTTAGGGTAAGTTATGAAGAAGACATCAAAGAAGCCCTATCAAACCTAGAAAAAGAGATTGAAAATACAGAATCCTTCGTCAAAGACTATGATTATAAAGAAGAAGAGCCTGTAAAAATCCCAGTAGATGATGTTTTAGAAGAAAAATTAGAGCTAAGCGAAGAAGGCTCTCCAGAAATCGATGCTGAAACAAAAGAAGCTAAAGATCTAGATGACGAAGAAACAAAGCTAAGTGTTGATTATGGAAAAGCTAAGCAAAAGGCTGATATAGATAAGTTTTACGAAGCAAAGGACCTATTAGAAAGTATCCTAAAGGCCATGCATTTTGAAAATGTAAGTGTAATAGGTGATTTGGAAGATAATATTATCAAACTTGATGCTAGGGTTGACGAGAAGGATACAGGAATTGCTATAGGCAAGGCAGGTTCTACCCTAGATGCCATAGAACTTATTGTTAGAAAAGCAGTTGATTCTAGAAGAAATAATGTAAGAGTTAATGTCGATATCAACTCTTATAAGAAACGCAGGGATGAAAAGATAGTTGAACTTGCTAGAGATACTGCTAGAAAGGTTCAAAAAAGTAAGAAGAGCTGGAATTTAAGATATATGAATTCATACGAAAGAAGACTAGCTCACGAAGAAATATCCAAACACCAAAATGTATCTAGTCACTCAGAAGGTTCTGAGCCTAGAAGATATGTGGTAGTTGATTATATAGAAGATTAATTAAAGAAGCTTTTGCAGATTCAATAAGACCCTTATTGATTATCTGCAAGGGCTTTTTTTGATATTCATGTAAAAGACAGGATAAAAAAAGGGACTGTTTAATTTTATGAATAATCTCCCAGCAATCACAAGATGATGTTCTTAGGAAATCTAACAGTCCCTAGGGTCCTAATTAATTTTTCCGAGGAGTTCTAATGATTTAGGATAATTATTATTTCTTAAACAGCTCCTTAATTGAAATTAGTTTATATGTTTTTCAATTTTATCATAGGCTTTTATAATTTCTTCATCTCCATCTTCAAATTTGCGGTGAGATAAAGTATCGTGTATTTTAACAGGTTCCATTGTTATTCTTGCGATATTGTAAGCATGATCCCCGATTCTTTCCATAGTTGATAAGATATCGTTAAATACATAAGAGGCTATGGTTGTCATATCCTCACCATTTGCAAGTCTTTTGTAGTGGGCCTTTCTTAGATTTGTTTCCATAAGGTCTAAGGCTGCCTCATCTTCACCTAATCTTCTAAAGAGGACTTCATTTTTGTTATTAAAGACTTCTATGGAATTTACGAAGTTGTTTATTACAAGATTGTAAATATCTTCAAGGTCTGAGAGAGCTTCTTCATTATAGCTTGCTCCAGATTCGTATATCTCTTCGTAGTATTCGCCTAAATTTTGAGCCAGGTCTGAGGTTCTTTCAACGTTGATTTGAATTTGTAGGTAATTTTGAACTTCAGCTTCTATATCCATATGACTTGAATTTTGGGCAATAGATAGGAGATAGGCTTGGATTTTAGTGTCCATGTCATTTACAATTGATTCTGCTTGATTAGCAGTTTCTAGGTACTTTCTATCTTTTTCGAGTAGGTATTTTTTGGTTTGCTTTATTGTTTCGAGGGCTACTTTTGATTCTTTTAGGATGGCAGATTCTATTTGATCAAGAGCTCCTACTGGGAAAGTTTCAATAAGTCTTTCATCTAATTCTAGGTTTCCAAGATCAGAAAATATTGAATCCTTACCAGGTATTATTTTATTTAGTGCCTTGGCTACATATTTTATTAGTGGTAGGAATATAATCATACCAATAAAGTTAAAGGTAAAGTGACCAACGGCTATGGTCATTAGCTTATTTGTGCCTAAAAAATCCGCTATGCTTCTTACTAAAGTTTCGTATGGATTTAGGAATAGTAAGAATATTAGAGATATCATTACATTAAATAGAACATGGAAGGTAGAAGTTCTTCTTGCTGATAGAGATCCACCCAAGGAAGCAAGGACAGCGGTAATGCAGGTACCTATATTTGCTCCAAACATAAGACCCAAAGCTACACTTAAATCAATGGCTCCAGAGGCAAATAAAGATTGGATAATACCAATAAAAGCTGATGATGATTGAATTAAAGCTGTCAATGCTGCACCTATTAACACAGCTATGATTGGGTTTTGAGCCATGTTAGCGACGATTTTGTCAAAACCATCTATGTTTTTTAGCTCAGTTAGAGATCCACCCATCATTTCGAGTCCTATAAATAATAGGCCAAAACCTAACATTATTTCTCCGACATATTTATTTCTTCTTTTTGATGAAAACATCGTAATAACAACACCTATTAAGGCTATGAAATACGATAAGTATCCTAGGTCGAAACCTATTAATATAGACGTAACGGTCGTACCAATATTTGCTCCAAGTATTACTCCAATAGCTTGCTCTAGGCTCATTACGCCAGCCCTAACAAAGCTTATGGCAATTACTGTTGTTGCAGATGATGATTGAATTAAACCTGTTATAACTATACCAACCAAAACTCCCATTATTGGATTGGAAGTGTACTTCTCTACATATCCTCTAAGCTTGGGGCCGGCAAAACTTGTCAAAGCTTCCCCCATAAGGGAGATACCGAACAAGAATATTGCCAGACCTCCTGCTATAAGATTCCATTGCAGAGAGCTTAATGATTGTAGTTGCATAATCCCTCCAAAATATTTTATTCTGTATCTAATATAACATATTAATCGAAATCTACAAATTTTTTCTACGAATTTTTAAGTAAAGCGGAGACAGTCAGGATTAAATGTTGACAAATTCAGTTTTTCCACTATAATTCTTATGTTACAAACCACTAGTCAAAGTAGTGTATATAAAGGAGTAAATATGGAAGAGAGAACAATTGCTGCGATTTCTACACCGTCTGGGACTGGTGGTATATCCATAGTCAGGATGAGTGGACCAAAAGCCTATGAGATAGTTAGTCAAATATTTAGACCGATTATGGGAAAGCCACTCGATAAGAATGACGATAATAGAAAGATGCGCTATGGAAATATTATAGATAATCAGGGAGAAATAATTGATGAAGTAATGGTTTGCTTTATGAAGGCTCCCTTTACTTATACTAGAGAAGATATATGCGAAATAAATTGCCACGGCTCTTTTGTTTCCGTAAAAAAAATTCTCAATCTCTTGCTTGATAGGGGTTGTGATTTAGCTGAAGCTGGAGAATTTACAAAGAGGGCCTTTCTCAATGGCAGAATCGACCTATCTCAGGCAGAAGCCGTTCTTGATATTATTAACGCGAGAAATGATTTGAGCCAAAAAGAAGGCATAAATCAATTAAATGGAGCCTTGAGAGAAAAGATTAATTCTATCAGACAGGAGCTTCTAGAAGCCTTGTCAAGATTGGAATATTCTATTAATTTCACAGAGGATGGAGAAGACCTTCCTAAAGATGAAATTATTGTCTACATGGACAAGGCTAAGGACATGATTGATAAGCTACTAAATACTTCCAACAAGGGAAAAATAGTAAGAGATGGTATCAACACAACAATAATTGGCAAACCTAATGTGGGTAAGTCTTCCTTGCTCAATAATCTATTGAATGAGAATAGGGCTATAGTAACCGATATTCCAGGTACTACAAGAGATCTTATTACCGAGTACATTTCTTTCGGTGATTTTACACTTAAAATCAATGATACCGCAGGAATTAGGGAGACTGATGATGTAGTCGAAAAAATCGGAGTCGATAAGTCCATAGAACTTATAGACCAATCAGATTTAATTATTGCAATTTTTGACTCATCTAGAGATTTTGACCAAGAAGATAAGAAAATCATGGATTTAATCGAAGGCAAAAATGCTATAATAATTTTAAATAAAACAGACCTTAGTGGAAAGTTTGATGAAAAAATCTTAAAGACTAGTCTACCTATAATCAGGACCTCAATGATAAATGAAGAAGGTATTGATAAATTAGAAGAGACTATAACTGAGATGTTTAATACCAAGGAATTAAAGAGAGAATCAGTTCTTATAACTAATACCCGTCATGAGAGGCTCTTGAATATGGCAAGTAAGAAGCTTACTTCTTCACTATATGATATCAATAGGGGAATCCCTATAGATGCTTGTGAAGTTGATTTAAGGGGCGCCTATGACGATTTGGGTCTTATTATTGGAGAATCTGTTTCTGATGAGATAATGGATAAAGTATTTAAGGAGTTTTGTGTTGGAAAATAAATATAAAGCAGGAAGCTATGATGTAATAGTGGTAGGGGCAGGTCATGCTGGTTGTGAAGCAGGGCTTGCTGCTTCTAGGCTAGGCCTAAAGACCCTCATTCTAACAACTAGTATGGAATCAATCGCTGATATGCCTTGCAATCCTAATATCGGTGGAACTGGTAAGGGACATATAGTTAGAGAGATAGATGCCCTTGGTGGACAGATGGCTATAAATATTGACAAGACCTTTATCCAATCAAGGATGCTAAATACTAGCAAGGGTCCAGCTGTCCATTCTTTAAGAGTTCAAGCTGACAAAAGAGCCTATCATGACGAAATGAAGAAAACTTTAGAAGACGAAGTTGATCTTTTCGAACAAGAAGTAGACAAGATAAATTATAAGGATGGAAAAATTGTTTCATGTGAAACAGTCCAAGGTGCAATATTTGAATGTAAGGCCTTGATAATCTGTACAGGAACATATTTGAATGGAAAAATCCTTATTGGAGAATATGAAAAGGTATCAGGCCCTCACGGCCTATCTGCTGCGACTTTCCTTTCTGATTCTTTAAGGGAAATGGGTTTTGAACTTAGAAGATTTAAGACAGGAACACCAGCAAGGGTTGATAGAAAATCTCTACATCTAGAAAAAACAGAGGTTCAAAAAGGTGATAAGGAAGTTATTCCTTTTTCATTTTTAAACGAGGGAGAGGATTTCTCTCATAGGCATCAAGAAGATTGCTATTTAACTTATACTAGACCTGAAACTAAAGAAATAATTATGGAAAACTTATATAGATCACCTATTTATGGTGGTCATATAAAAGGAATTGGTCCAAGATATTGCCCTTCCATAGAAGATAAGATGGTAAGATTTCCAGATAGGGATGTCCATCAAGTATTTATAGAGCCTGAAGGTCTAACAACGGATGAAATGTATATCCAAGGTGTATCCTCATCCCTACCCCAAGAAGTGCAATTTGATTTTTACAAAACCATCGTTGGCTTAGAGGATGTGAAAATAATGAGGCCAGCCTACGCTATTGAATATGACATGATTGATACAAGAAAACTTTACAGAACACTCGAGTCAAAGGATTATGAGGGTTTGTATTTTGCAGGTCAAATCAATGGCTCTAGTGGTTATGAGGAAGCAGCTGGTCAAGGCTTAATAGCAGGCATTAATGCTGCCCTAAAGATAAAAGGTGAAAAGCCTCTAATCTTAGATAGGTCTGATGCTTATATCGGTGTCTTGATAGATGATTTGGTAACTGAGGGAACAAAAGAGCCTTATAGGATGATGACCTCAAGATGCGAATATAGGTTGACCATGCGTCAAGATAATGCTGATCAAAGACTTACTAAACTTGGCTATGACATAGGCCTTGTAAGTGAAGAAAGATATCAAAAAATGTTGGCTAAAAGAAATGCTATAGACTGCGAAATAGAGAGGTTAAAATCAGTAAGCCTAACACCAAAAGCTGAAACAAACCAAAAACTTGAAGAGTTAAACACCTCACCACTAAAAAATGGCATTAGCTTATATGACCTTCTAAAAAGGCCAGAAGTTGATTATGATATGCTAGAAGCCTTTGACCCTGATAGACCTCAATTACCAAAGTTCCAACAAATCCAAGTCCAAACAGAAATTAAGTACGAAGGCTATATCAAAAAGCAAATGGCTGATATAGATAAATTCAAGAAATTGGAAGGAAAAAAACTAGCCAAAAATATAGACTATTTTAAGATTCCTGGTTTAAAGAAAGAATCGTGTGAAAAACTTAACGAAATTCAACCAGAATCCATAGGTCAAGCTTCAAGAATATCAGGCGTTTCACCTGCCGATATAAATGTACTTTTGATTAGACTAAAGACAGGTGAATTAGATGGATAAAGCTTATCAAATCTACATGGATTACCTGCTAGAGGTAAATGCTCATACCAACCTTACAGCCATAACCAATCCTAGAGAAATCGAAATTAAACATTTCAAGGATTCTCTAACAGTATTATCCTATATTAAGGAAAAAGATAAGGTACTTGATATAGGGGCAGGTGCTGGCTTTCCAGGTCTTCCCCTAAGGATTGAAAAAGATTTCGACTTAACTTTAATCGATTCTGTAAATAAAAAAGTAGTCTTTATGAATGAAGTTATAGAAAAGTTAGGACTTAAAAATACCAGGGCCATCCACACTAGGGCAGAAGATTATGCTAGGGAAAAAAGGGAAAGCTTTGATGTTGTTGTATCAAGGGCTGTAGCAAATATGGCTACCCTTTCAGAATACGCCCTACCATTCTTAAAGATAGGTGGTTTATTTATCGCCCTCAAGGGACCAAAGGCAGAAGAAGAACTAGAAGCTAGCAAAAACGCATTAAAGATACTAGGTGGAAGAGTAAAAGAGATTAAAGCTTTTGACTTGGATGGCAATGAAAGAGTTAATATAGTAATAGAAAAAGTTAAAAAGACTAAGGACAAATATCCTAGGGGCAAAAATCTCCCTAAGAAAGAACCCCTATAATGTTTCATATGAAACAATGATAAAAAAATTAAGTGAGCTTTTGTTGTTTGAAAATGTAAAAAAATTATTCTACATTTCATTTTGCAAGTGCTCCTTTTTTTATGGTAAAATATTCTATATGAATACAATCATAAGGAGTGTTATGTATGCAGGCTTTAATTTGTTCTGTAGGAACAGAAATTTTATTAGGAAATATTGTAGATACAAATTTACAATACATAGCTAGTCATCTAAAGGAGATGGGAATAGATGTCTATAAGATGGTAACGGTAGGTGATAATTTTGATAGGCTCTATAAGGTCTTGAGTGAGGCAAACGGACTTTATGATTATATTTTTCTAACTGGTGGTTTGGGACCAACAGCTGATGACATAACTAAAGAAGTTGTAGTTAAAGTATGTGGCAAAGAAAATGAGCTTGTTGTTGATCCTGATTCTATGAAGGCCTTAGAAGAATATTTTGAGAAGAAGGATAGGGCAATTAAAATAAATAAGAAGCAAGCTATTTTTCCAAAGTCTGCTACTATACTTAAAAATCCAAAAGGTACAGCACCGGGCTGTATCATAGAATCAAAAAGTAAATTCATCCTCTTGCCAGGTCCCCCTCATGAGATGACCTATATGTTTGATAATGAATTACAACTTGTCAAAGACTCTATAATAAAGACAGTTACTGCTAAGACGGCACTTTTAGGTGAGTGGGATATGGCAAGTAGGGTTGACCTAACAGGTTCTAACCCGACTATTAGTCCCTATGCGACTGACTATGGTTGTATTTTAAGAATAACTGCAAAAGCAGAAACTGAAAAAGATGCTGACAAGCTTTTAGAAGAAGGAAAGAAAAAAGTTAAAGAAGCTCTAGCCAAATATCTAATAACTTTTGAGGATAAGAGGAAAGAAGAAATTTTAATCGACTTGCTTAGAAAGAAAAATGAAACACTTGCAAGTGCTGAATCAATTACAGGCGGACTTATTGCAAGCTCTATCATAGATATTCCAGGTGCAAGCGATGTTATACATGAGTCCTATATCACTTATTCAAACGAAACAAAGAATAAGCTTTTAAATGTTTCATATGAAACAATAGAAAAATATGACGTGGTAAGTAGGCAAGTCCTCAAAGAGATGTTAGATGGACTTTATGAGAAGAGTAAAGCGAATTTGTGTATAGCCACTACAGGTTACGCCCATCTGGGTCATGTTTTTGTTGGAATCCTTTATAACGGCAAATACTTACTTAAAGAATTCCAATTTAATGGAGATAGGAATAGGGTAAGACTTAGGGCTAAGAATAGGGCTATAGATTTATCAATAATATTTATAAGAGGTGATTATGAAGAAAATCTCGATTTTTAACCAAAAAGGCGGGGTGGGCAAGACTACAAGTGTAGTAAATCTTGCTGCCAGTTTAGCTAAAGAAGGAAAAAAAGTTCTGGTGATAGATATGGATCCCCAAGCTAATACTACAACAGGACTTGGCCTAGATAAATACGATGGTGAAGATTCTATTTATGATTTATTTAATGAAATAAATTCTCAAATGAATGACGAAGAAGATGCCAAAGATGAAGGTGAAGATACCAAAGATGAAGAAGCAGTTGACTGTGAGCTTCCTATAACAAAAGAAATTAATAAAGATATAGAAATTACTAAGTATATAAAAGAAACAAAGTCAGGAGTTTTTTTAATAAAATCTGAAAGTGCCTTATCAGGTCTTGAGGTGGAGCTAGTTAGTTTAGATCCAGTTGAAAGAACAGAACTTTTAAAGAGAATTGTTGAGAAAATCGACGATTCATATGACTATATATTTATTGATTGTCCACCTTCCTTGGGACTTTTGTCTATAAACGCTCTAGTTGCGAGTGGTTCAATTATAATTCCTATCCAAACTGAGTATTACGCCCTTGAAGGAGTAAGTGAATTGATGAAAACTTATGAATTAGTTAGGGATTCTCTTAATAAGAACTTACAAATAGAGGGAGTCTTATTTACAATGTTTGATAAGGCGAATAGTCTTTCTTACGAGGTTGTAGAAGAGGTTAAGACCTATTTTAAGGATAAGGTCTTTAAGACTATGATACCTAGGGATGTAAACTTGGCAGAAGCTCCTTCCTATGGCAAGCCAGTTCTTGCCTATGAAGAAGGCTCTAAGGGAGCTAAGGCTTATAAGTTATTAGCGAAAGAATTAATAGGTGAATAAGATGACAGGAAAAAAGACATTGGGTAGGGGATTGTCAGCCCTTATACCAGAAACAAATAGTAAGGAAGTTAGGGAAAGTATAGAACAAATAGACCTAAGCCTAATTGATCCTAGGGATGACCAGCCTAGAAATATTTTTGATGAAGAAGCTATTGAAGGGCTTTCTGAATCCATTAAGGAATACGGCTTACTTAATCCTATTGTGCTAACAAAAAAATGTGAAAGATACGAAATACTTGCTGGTGAAAGAAGATATAGGGCTAGTATTAAGTTAGGCCTAAAGAAAATTGATGCCATAGTAAGGGATTATACTAAGAAAGATATAGATATACTTTCCTTAATTGAAAACATTCAAAGGGAAGATTTAAATCCCATAGAAGAGGCTAGGGCCTATAAAAAAATTAGTGATGACTTTTCAATGACTCAAGAAGAAATATCAAAAACAGTTGGCAAGTCCAGATCATATATTGCCAACTCTATGAGACTTCTAAAGTTAAACGAGAGTGAAAGTAGAGCCTTACTAGAAAAAAAGATTACTTCTTCACAAGCAAGAACCCTCTTATCAATAAAAGATGAAGATGAGAGAAAAAAGGCCTTGGATGATTTTATCAACAAGAAATTAAAGGTGAGGGATGCCGAAAAGATAGGAAATAAAAAGGATAAGGATTCAAAAAAAACACAGAAGAATGGTCTTAGTGATATAGATAAAATCCTATTAGAGGATTATGAAGAAAAATTTATGGAAAGAGTTGGGTCAAAAGTTAAAATAGATAAGACTGGAGATACCTACAAGTTAATAATTGATTGTTTCACAGTTGAAGACATTGAAAATATATATTGGAGACTAACTGATGATTAATATGACTGTAGGAGAGCTTCTCCATCAAATAAAAAAGCCGACTGCAAACCCAGGGGGTGGAGCTGTAGTTATCTTCGTCGCTAATATGGCAATTAATCTCATTAGAATGATGGATAAAAAAATTGACTCTTTAAATGTTTCATATGAAACATTAGATAAAATAAGCGAAAAGCTCAACCTCCTAGCTGATGAAGATATAAAAAGAGCAAATGAATTGATTAGTGAGTTTAAAAAGAAGCGAATAATCGATCGAGGATTTTTTATTAGAGCAGCCGAGCCACAAATAGAAATGGTCAAACTTTCTCTAATAGCACTTAAAAATTTCTCCCCTATTCTTCAATATGGTAGGAAAGAAACCCTTAGCGATGGAGTTATAGCTAATAATATGCTAAAGGACGCAATAATTAACGCTCTTCCAACCATAAAGATTAATTTATCTGCAATTGATGAGTTTTATGACTATGAGGCAACTGTTAGCGAGTGTATGAGTATATATAATAGTAACATAGAAATTATAGAAAGAAGGAAATAATGACAGGAATTTATGTGATTTTGGCGATCCTTATTGTAATAGTGATAGCTGAATTTGCCCTAATAAAATCAATTAATAATAAACTTAGAAGGCAAAAACAAAGATATGACCATCTTCTTAGGGGTAATATCGATATGAACCTTGAAGAGCTTTTACTATCTATCAATGATAGGATAGAAAGTTCCAATAAAGAAATAAGAACTATTGATCAGAGGGCAATAGAGGCCAAGGACACGACCATGGGAGCAATAAGTAACATGGCGATTATTCATTTCGATGCTTTTGATGGACAGACCAACACCTTATCCTTTAGCCTATGTCTTTTGGATAATTTCCATAATGGAATAGTGCTAACTAGCCTATACTCAAACTCAGGCTCTACTGTTTATGTAAAAGAAATAGTTAAGGGCTCAAGCGATAAGGACCTATCGAAAAGTGAGTTAGAGGCTTTAAATAAAGCAAAAAGTTAATAAAATAACTAAGCTTCACTTTGAAAAATATTGGGTATAGTTATAGTATAATTAACGAATTCCACAAGGAGGATTAAATGCCAAAAGGTATATTAGAAAACGCAAGAGAAGCAATAGAGGGAAAAAATTTAAAAATCGTTTTTCCAGAAGGTAGCGATCCAAGGATACTTGCTGCTGCTTTAAGACATAAACAAGAGGGACTTCTTATCCCAATAGTTTTGGGAGATCAAGGCGAAATTCAAAAAACAGCTGACAAGCTAGGATTAAAACTTGGTGATTTAAAAATAATTAACCCACAATATTCAGAAGATTTTGATAAATTAGTTGAAGGCTTTGTAGAGGCTAGACGTGGCAAAACAAGCAAAGAAGAAGCGGAATTCTTACTAAAAACTAATGTAAACTATTTTGGCGTAATGCTAATTAAAGAAGGCTTTGCAGACGGAATGGTTTCAGGTGCTATTCATACAACAGGAGATACCATAAGACCAGCTCTTCAAATTATCAGAACAAAACCAGGTGTAAATAGAGTATCTGGTGTAATGGTTATGATAGGACCAAAAGGCAACCAACTTGTATTTGCTGATACAGCAGTAAATATCACCCTAGAATCTGATGAACTTGCAGAAGTTGCAGTAGAAACTGCAAAGAGTGCTAAATCATTTGGTATGGATCCATATGTTGCCCTTCTATCATTTTCAACTCATGGTTCAGCCCACCATGATTTGGCTACAAAAGTGGCTAAGGCAAAGGCTAGAGCCTTAGAAATTGATCCTGATATTAAAATAGAAGGAGAAATCCAATTTGACGCAGCAATCGACCCTGAAACTGCAGCTCACAAGGCTCCAGGATCAAAAGTAGCTGGTAAATGTAATGTATTCATCTTCCCAGACCTTCAAGCAGGAAATATTGGTTATAAGATTGCACAAAGACTTGGTGGATACAAGGCCCTAGGCCCAATATTACAAGGATTAAACGCACCTGTTAATGACCTTTCAAGAGGTTGTTCAGAAGAAGATGTTTATGAAATAGCAATAATTACAGCTTCTCAAGCATTAAATAGATAATTAAGCTAATAAGAAAAAGAGACAATCATGAGATTGCCTCTTTTTCTATAAGAAAAATGATGTGATTAATATTTTTTTGAGCAAATAAAAAACAATGCTAAAGCAGTTGTTCTTATTGCCCTTTTGGTTTTGATTTTAAACTTTAAGTTAGAAAAAGATGAGTTGGGGCTGTTGCAGAATGAATAAATCGTACCATTATCGTTAGAAGAAGCTCCACGGAAAGTCTCATAACGCCGACGGGCTAAATGCCTCCATCAGTCGGCAGGCACTAATATGCCCACCGGCAAGGAGAGGTAAAATTTCCTAAGAGAACCTTCTAACGATGGTACGATGATTATTCATAGTTTTGCAACAACCCCTTATTATATTTCTAACATCTGTTTAGGCAGGTTTTATGGAACTTGCAAGAGTTATGGGTGAAGCCTTGAGGGATTCTAAACTCTTAGCCCTAATAGCCTTTATCCTAGGTCTTCTTGTAGTCTTGGCAGAACCAGCAGTAGCAGTCTTAGCCGAGCAGGTAGAAGATGTTACAGGAGGATCAATTCCAAGAAAACTAATCCTAAGGGCCCTATCAATAGGTGTTGCCTTTGCGGTTATGCTTGCAATATTTAGGATAAAGATAGAAGGATTTTCTCTGTGGATGGTAATAGTTCCAGATTTTGTGATTTCCTTATTATTATCTAGGAAGGTTCCTCAAATATTTGTTGGAATAGCCTTTGATTCAGGTGGAGTTGCCTCGGGGCCAATGACAGCAACCTTTATATTAGCCTTTTGTCAGGGAGTTGCTGGAAATGTAGGAGATGGACTTGGAGTAATCGCCTTCGTTGCCTTGATGCCTGTTATTACCATTATGATTCTAGGAACTTTGTTTAAGGGGAGGAGTTAATGCAATATATTAGGATAATTCTGCCAGGCGGCAAGGGAAGCGAATTTATGAAATAACTAAAAGCTGAAGGTGCTTTTGCCATAGCTTGTTTTTATGGAGAAGGCTCTGCCCCAAGCGAAATACTAAATAAGCTTCACATAGATAAGAGAAAAAAAGAAATAGTAACAGCTTTATTTGATGAAGAAAAAGCAAATATATTATTTAATAAAATAGAGGACAAATTAAGGGGTGTAAATACGGCAATAGCTTTTTCTACAGCTCTTGATGGAAAGGATTATAGTATGGAATATGTATGTCTATATGTAATAGTGGATAGGCATCTTGGTCAAAAGGCTATCCACATAGTCCAAGCTAATGGGCACGTGGCGCAACTCTAATTCACGGCAGGGGATCTGGAAAAAACATAAAATCACCAATATTTTTCAATATGACCATAGAGCCAGAAAAGGATATTGTCTTAATGCTCATAAAAAAAGAATTAGAAGAGACGATAAAGGGTAAAATATATAAGGAGATGGAACTTGAAAAAGAAGGAAGGGGTATAATCTACTCCCTTCCAGTAAATCAAGTTTCAGGATTAGTAGAACAAAATAGTTAGGAGATATTATGAAAAAACTAAACTCAAATGAATTCAGACAAGAAGTAGAAAGTGGTAAGGGCTTGATCCTAGTTGATTTTTCAGCAACTTGGTGTGGACCATGCAAGATGCAAGCTCCTATTTTAGAAGAATTAGCAGGCGCTTATACGATTTATAATATAGACGTGGACGAATCTGAAGATATAGCAAGTCAATACAATGTAAATGCAGTTCCTTCCTTGATGATTTTTAAGGACGGTGTCCTAAAAGAAAATCTAATAGGTTTCCATCCAAAAGAAGCAATAGTTGAAAAAATGGACAAATACCAATAATGAGATATGATTTGGCGATAATCGGCGCAGGTCCTGCTGGACTTAGCGCCGCTTTAAATTCAAAAGTTAGAAATAAATCAGTTATTGTCTTTGGTGAAGATTCACCCTCCCTTGTTAAGACTGAATCAATCAAAAACTACTTGGGTTTTGAGGATATAAGCGGAAAAGAATTAAATGAAAGATTCAAAAAAAGCTTAAAATCTTATGAAATTACCTTTTCCAAAGAGAAAATTCAGACAGTTTATGCCATGGGCGAGTATTTTGCTCTAGCCCTCAAATCAGGAGAATTTATTGAAGCAAGATCTACAATAATAGCCTGTGGTATAGATAGGAAGAAGGATTTGATAAATGAGGAGAAATTTTTCGCCAAGGGCATAAGCTATTGTGCAACTTGTGATGCGGCCCTATATAAGGGAAAGGAAATAGTTGTAATTGGTTATAATGAAGAAAGCATAGAAGAAGCAAACTTTGTAGCAGAAATAGTAGGAAAAGTAAGCTTTGTAAATATGTACAAGAAGGATATCTCACTAAATCCCAAAGTAGACCTAATAGATGATGAAATAGCTTGGGGCTTTAAGGGAAAGGATAGAGCAGAAGTCTTGGAATTTAAGTCGGGAAGAGAAATCAAGGCGGACGGTTTTTTCGTAATAAAAGACTCATCCAAGCCACAAAGATTAGTCCCTTCCATAAAGCTTATCGACAATCACATAGAAGTTGATAGAAACATGGCTACTAATATCAAGGGACTTTTTGCCGCAGGAGATATAAGTGGTAAGCCTTACCAGATAATGAAAGCAGTAGGCGAGGGTCAGCTTGCAGGCTTAAATGCAGTTAGATATATCAACAATATTAAAAAATCAAGCAAATAACCAAGGGCTTTCGAGAAAATCACCATCTCGAAAGTTTTTATCTATATATTTATCTGTATAAGAAAAATTAAATTCTAAAATTGACCCTAGAATAAAAAATAGTAATATAAATAAGTCAAATATCCTTATAGTATGTAAAAGTATATTTGAAATATAGATATCAAATATTGAAAAAATTTAACTTATATGTAAGATAATAGTGTAGCACAATTATTTCAGGAGGAAATATGACAGAAAAGCATATTGATTTTTTTGAATTTAATAATTCCATATTCTCAATGATAAGAGAAATTTCACATAAAATTGATTTGTTGTTACAAGATACTGCAAATGAACTAGATATAACACCATTACAATTAAAGATGATTATTACCCTTTATTCAAATAGAGAAAAAGCCATATCCATTGGTAGCCTCGGCAAGGCCATAGGTATAACAGGTGGTAATATTTCTAATATATGCAAGAGACTAGAAAAACAAGGCTTCGTAAAAAGAGTTAGAAGCGAAGAAGACGAAAGAGTTGTAATTGTAGTCCTTACCGAAAGTGGTGAGAAAGCTGCTCACATGGTTGATAGATATTTCCAAACTATAAGGGATGATATTCCAGAGGAAGGAATAGATGTCAACCTAAAAACAATAGTTGAAGAATTAGAGGCCTTAGAAGCCCTGCTTGATAAATACATAAACAGGAGTGGTTTAGATGTTTAACCGAAATGAAGGCAAGAAACCCCTATTATATTATTGGTTGATTGCCATAGTAATTTTCATAGTAATAAGATTTGCCTTAAACCCCATCGCTAAAGATGAGAGTGTTAAGGAAGTATCCTACAGTCAGTTTGTAGAGATGATCAATCACGATCAAGTAACTGAAGTATCAAAAGATGATCAAAAATACACCTTCAAAGCCAAGGTGGATGGAGATGAAAAAGTCTACGAAACAGGTTTATGGCAAGACAAAGACCTTACAGAAAGGCTTCTAAAGGCAAAAGAAAAAAACGACAAACTAGTCTTTAGACAAGAGATAGAAACCAAGATGAATCCTTATCTATCCTTGTTCTTGACAAGTGTTTTGCCTTTGGTATTTATCTGGGTAATCTTCTACTTTGCATCAAGATCACTAACCAAAACCATGGGTGGCCGTGGTGGCGGAGACTTCATGAATTTTGGCAAATCTAATGCCAAAATCTATGTAGAAAACAAAACAGGCAAGACCTTTAAGGATGTAGCAGGCCAAGAAGAAGCCAAGGATTCCCTAAGCGAAATAGTTGACTTCCTCCACAAACCTGGAAAGTACAAGGAAATAGGAGCTAAAGTTCCTAAGGGAGTGCTTTTGGTAGGCCCTCCAGGAACAGGAAAAACCCTTATGGCCAAAGCCGTAGCAGGTGAGGCTAATGTTCCATTCTTCTCTATATCAGGTTCTGAATTTGTTGAGATGTTTGTAGGTATGGGGGCAAGCAAGGTTCGTGACTTGTTCAAGCAAGCCAAGGAGAAGGCACCTTGTATAGTATTTATAGATGAGATTGATGCTATTGGTAAAAAACGTGATGTTTCTGGTTATTCTGGAAATGATGAGCGTGAACAAACCCTAAACCAACTTCTTAATGAAATGGATGGTTTCGATGCGACAGAAGGAGTAGTTCTTCTAGCAGCAACCAATAGGCCAGAAATCCTAGACCCTGCCCTAACTAGACCAGGTCGTTTTGATAGGCAGGTACAAGTTGAACTTCCAGACCTAAAGGGTCGTGAAGACATACTAAAAGTTCATGCAAAAAACATAAAACGTGAAGATGACATAGACTATGAAGAAATTGCAAAAAGAACTGCTGGAACAAGTGGTGCCGACCTTGCAAACATAGTTAATGAAGGAGCCCTTCGTGCAGTAAGGGAAGGACGTAAAAAGCTAACTCAAGAGGACCTAGAAGAATCAATAGAGACAGTAATAGCTGGTCAACAAAAGAAAAATGCTGTAATAAGCGATGACCAAAAGAAAATAATAGCTTATCATGAAGTAGGACATGCTCTAGTTGCAGCTATCCAAACTCAAAAGACACCAGTAACCAAGATTACCATAGTTCCAAGAACTGGTGGAGCCCTAGGTTATACTATGACTGTGGATAAGGATGAGAAATACATCATGACCAAGCAAGAACTATTCGATGAAATAGTAACCTTCGCTGGAGGTAGGTCTGCAGAAGAGTTAATCTTTAATACCAAAACTACCGGAGCAAGTAACGATATCGAAAAAGCAACAGCAATAGCAAGGAATATGGTAACTATCTATGGTATGGATGATGAATTTGACTTTATGCAATTAGAACAAATCCAAGGAAGATACCTAGGCGGTCAAAGGGCTATGATAGTTTCTGACGGAACCGGCAATAAAATCGACGAGAAAGTTGCCAAAATCATATCCCAAGCCCATATGAGAGCTATCGAAATCCTCAAGGATAATCTAGACAAACTTCACGAAATTTCTGATTTCTTGCTCAAAGAAGAAACCATAACAGGTGAAGAATTTATGGCCATCCTAAATAAAAAAGGATCTGATCAGGCTGAGGTAGAACTTGCTCATGAAAGCAAAGAAGAAAAAAATAGTGAAGATTCTAAGCTGGAAAACGAAGAAAAAACAGAAGATCCTATCGAGGGCGATAAGAATAATATAGATTAAAAATTAGTCTCAGCCTTTATGGCTTGGGACTTTTTTTGATAAAATTAATAACAAGAAATTTATCCTTGATAATTGACTATATTCTTGGAAAAGATAAAATTTATCTAAGATTTAATAAGCAGATCTAAGCTTATAATT
The DNA here is from genome assembly GCF_947087635.1 of Anaerococcus tetradius. Lineage (NCBI taxonomy): Bacteria > Bacillati > Bacillota > Tissierellia > Tissierellales > Peptoniphilaceae > Anaerococcus > Anaerococcus tetradius. The sequence goes on along the minus strand of NZ_CAMUDP010000001.1, from coordinate 61,027 downwards.
AATTACAATCTAAGAAAAGCTTTAAGTAAATTGCAATAATTTAAGGCAGAGCTTTTTGACTAAACAAAAATAAGCCACTAGTTGGTTAAAATACAGGAGCGTATATGAATAATGGATACAAGAAAAATATTAGCCTTGAAAACTTTATATTTATATTGATATTTTTTGGTAGTTTTGGCTGGATTGGATCTATTATGGGTCCTACAAATATGCTATCAACCGTAATGAACACAGCCTACAAACTCTTGATGGATACCTGCTTTTACATAATGGGTATATCCGTTGTGGCGGGTGCCTTATCTAGCCTATTTTCTGAATTTGGCTTTATTGCCCTAGTAGACATTCTCTTATCCAAGGTGATGAAACCTATCTATAATTTACCAGGAGCTTCATCCTTGGGGATTCTTAACTGTTATCTTTCAGATAATCCAGCTATCCTAACCCTTGCTGATGAAGATAACTTCAAAAAATATTTTAAAAAATTCCAAATGCCAGCCCTTTGTAACCTGGGAACATCTTTTGGAATGGGCCTTATAGTAACTACAACAATGTTTGCCCTTCCTATACAGGGAGCTGTCAAGGCAGCTTTAATAGGAAATCTAGGAGCTATAGTAGGCTCTATAGTTTCTGTAAGACTAATGCTTAGATTTACAAAAAAATTCTATGGAACAGAAGATATGGTCGAAGTAGACAAGGTCGTAAGCGTTCCAGAAGGTCATAGGATAATTAGGTCAGGCTCTGCCGGATCCCGTGCCATAGAAGCAATCCTCTATGGTGGTAAGAGGGGAGTAGATATGGGAGTTGCTATAATTCCTGGAGTAATTACAATTTGTACAGTTGTAATGCTTTTAACTAACTCAGCACCACCAACAGGCTACACTGGAGAACTAAACCAAGGGGTGGCCTTTCTTCCTTGGCTTGGAGAAAAACTCTCCTTTATTCTAAGCCCTATCTTTGGATTTTCTAACGAATCATTCATAGCAGTACCTATCACAGCCTTGGGATCTGCTGGGGCAGCCCTTGGTGTAGTAAAAGAATTCATAAACTCATCAACAGTAACAGGTAATGACATAGCAGTATTTACAGCAATGTGCATGTGTTGGTCAGGCTATCTATCAACCCATATAGCTATGATGGATGCCCTAAAGACAAAAGAAATGACAAGCTCAGCGATCCTTTCCCATACCATAGGCGGTCTTTTCGCTGGCTTTGCAGCCCATATCTTTGCTATGCTTCTAATCTAAGTAAATAGCTAAGATCTTTAAATAAGCTCATATAAAAATAGTTAGTGAAGTGGGTATATTTAGGAGAGAAAATTTAACTGAAAAAATTTGGGCGAATTAATAAACAGGTACTATAATAAATTTCTAAATATTTAAAAAGTGTAAAAAAACAGAAGAATAACCCGAATTCTCTTTGTTGAGGCTCGGGTTATTTTCTTCTGTTTTTCTATTTGAAATATATGTGTCTATTACCATCAAAATCTCGGATATCAGTTTCCATGCCGAATATATCCATAAACATCTTCTCGTCCATTACTTCTTTTGATGAACCTTGTCTGTAGATTTTTTTGTTATTTATTAGGATGATATTGTCGGCGAATTTTTCTATCAAGGCTATTTGGTGGAGACTTATTAGACTTGTAAGTTTGAGTTTATAGGTCAAATCTTTTATTATTCTCATTATCTCATATTGATTTTTGAGGTCTAGGGCACTTACTGGCTCGTCCAAGAGGAGAATCTTAGGCTTTGCTACTAGGGCTTGGCCTATAAAGACTTTTTGGACTTCTCCTCCTGATAGCCTGTTGATGTATTTATCCCTATATTCTCTAATATTTAGTAGGTCTAGGATCTCTTCTACATCTTTTCTGTCTTCTTCGGTTATTCTTAGGGAAAGATTTGCTACCTTGCCTAACAAGATAGTCTCAAAAACTGTAAATTTGATTTTTGAGTTTATATTTTGGTTTAGATAGGATACCTTACCGTCAGTTTCAATTTCTCCTTGGTAGGATTTTATTCCACTTATTGCATTTAGGATTGTAGATTTGCCTGATCCATTTCTTCCCATCAATATATTTACCTTGCCTGCTTCTAGGCTAAAGGATATATCATCTATTATATTTCTATCATAAGAGATAGAGAGATTTTTTGCCTTAATCATTTTTACCTCCAAAGAAGAATATAAAGATTAGTGGTAGGCCTACTAGTGAGGCGATTATTCCTATTGGAAGGATTGCCCCTGGTTTTATAATCTTTGAGAGGGCTGATGAAAATACTAAAAGACTTGCACCTGTAAGGGTTGATCCAAGTATGTAGTATCTTTGGTCTTCTCCTAAGATTTTTCTTGATATATGAGGGGCTATAACGCCAATAAAACCTATTACACCAGCAAAACTAACTCCTATTGATGAAAGGATGGATACGAGCATGAAGGTTTTAATCTTTAGGCCCTTTACGTCAACTCCTAGGCTTTTTGCCCTATCTTCACCGAAGCGAAGGGTAGTTAGCTTGTGGCTATCCCTAATTATAATCACAAAGGCTATTAGGAAGGATATTAATAGGATTATAATCTGACTAGGTTTGGTATTTGATACCGAACCGAATAGCCAAAAGACTATGGATGATAGAGTTTCATCTGTTGATACATATTGCATAAGACTTGTTAGGGAGTCAAAGAAGAATTTGACTGCTATTCCTGCAAGAATCATGGAACTGGTGTGGGCGAAACTTTTCCTAGATATGATATAGACAAAGAGTATAGCCAAGATGGCGAAACCAATCGCTCCAAGGGATATAAAGTTTATCGAAAAACCGAGTATTAGGAAAAATGATGCACCAAAGCCTGCCGCAGAAGAAACACCTAGGGTGAAGGGACTTGCTAGGGGATTGTCTAGGATAGTTTGCATACAAGCACCAGCAAGGCCCAAGATCATACCGAGGATTAAGGCTGTAGTCATCTCTGGCATCCTTATCTTAAAAAGGATGGTCCTTTGTAAATCGCTTAGACTTAGGAGATCTTTTGGGGCTAAGTTGCCAACACCTATGAACAAATCAATTAATGAAATGGCTAGGGTGATTAGGGTAAGGATAAAAATTTTCTTATTTTTACTCATATTTAGCAAACCAACAGCCTTCGTACTTTATAGGCATAAAGTTTTGATAGAACTCTTCCATATCCTTGTCAGGATCGATATCTTTGAAAAGATCTGGGTGGAAGGCTTTAGCTAGGGCTTCATAAGAGTAAAAGTCTGACATATCACGAGCAACATTGTGACCTATTACGAAAAATTCTTTGTTTTTCATAGCTTTAAGGTTTGACCAACCGTCTCTTGTGTTGTATTTGGCGATTTTTTCTTCAACTTCTTTTTTGTTGACGTCAAAGCCCATTCTTACTGCATCAGGTTTGTCAACCCATTGAGATCCAGTAACTACAATTATATCTGGGTCCTTGCTTAGGACAAATTCTTCTGAAAGTGGGCTTGCTTGTTTGGCCTCTAGGGCATCACCTGCTAGGTTGTGACCACCACAATCATTTACAATCTTACCCCACATAGTGTTGTTTCCATAAGAGTTGCCGAATTTTACTTCTCCATCTTGGCCACATTCAAGAAATACATTTGGTTTATCTTTTGCTTCCTTTAGAGTGTTTGCAACGTGTTCTCTTTTTTCCTTATAGAAGGAATATAGTTTGTCGAAATTTTTGTCAAGACCTGTAGCCTTTGATATTATCTCAGTTGACTTTAGGTGCTTGTCTAAATCTTGGCTGTGATAGTCTACATAGATAACTGGAAGATTTAACTTATCTTGGATAGAATCTAGTTGAGCCTTGTAAGAAACAGGAGCAATGATACCATCTGCATCGATAGATAGGAGCTCTTCTACTGAAAAGTCGTTGTCTGTAAAATTAGAAACTCTTTTAATCTTATCAAGCTCTGGAATTTGCTTTACTAATCTTTGATACAAGTCATTTCTATTTTTTCTTAGGCCATCATCCATGGCTGCGATTTTCTTGTAGAAATTATCCTTGTCTAGATACATCATTTGCATGAAAGGTCCACCAGAACCAGAGCCTTGGATAATTACCTTATCAAGAGGCTTATCTAGCTCAACTTTTCTACCTAGGACATCTTCTATTACGATTTTTCCTTCAGTCTTCTTGTCGTCTTTCTTTTCAGAAGATTCTTTTTTGCTGTCATCTTTTACATTTTCTTCTACTTTTGTTTCTTCCTTGTCAGTTTTTTCTGACTTTTGATTATTAGAGCCACAAGCACTTAGCATAAGAGCTAATATTGCTATTAGGCTTAAATTTCTTAAATTAAATTTTTTCATAATATTCTCCATAAATCATCTTCATTTTTTCAAATGCTTCTTTTATCGATAATTTTTTTGTCTTTGCCAAACTAAGGGCAGATTCATATTCAGGATAAACATAAGTCTTATCCTTGTGAAAAACTTTTTTGTAGGAAATTTCTAGACCTTCATGGTCTATCTTAATAATCTCTCTTTCAAGAGTAGATCTTTCTACTTCAATTTTTCTAATACCAATTGAGGTCGTGTTTGAAAATATAAGGTCTTCAACTTTTTCTATATTTTCCTTATCGCAAAGGATGGAAAGTTTGTAAGCGGGCCTGTTTTTTTTCATATAGATTGGTGTATAAAAGCAATCTCTAGCGATTTTCATAGCTTCACCCATCACATAGCCTAAAACTTCGCCACTTACATCATCAAGGTTAGTTTCCGCCAGAATTAAGCTTTTTTTTTAGGATTTTCTATCTCCATTACCCTTAGGATGTTGGCGGATTTTTCAAAATCCTTATTGCCAGCACCCAGACCGATTTTCTTTATTGTAAATTCAGAAAGGCTTTCACCTTTAGAAAAATATCTTACGATTGCTGCACCAGTTGGAGTGACGTGCTCTCCATAGTCATCTACAATATTTATGCTGATATCAGAACCCTCAAGGATATTAACAACAGCAGGAACTGGTATTGGCATATAGCCATGGGCACATTTTTGCATGCCACAGCCCTCGAAGAGCTTGGAGAAGTAAATATTATCAACCCCCAAGTCTTCAAGGAGCACACAAACTCCAAGAACATCTATTATAGAGTCGATTGCTCCAACTTCGTGGAAGTGAACTTCTTTTTTGTCAATTCCATGAGCCTTGGCTTCAGCTTCTGCTATGATATTGAAAATTCCTAGGGCATCTTTCTTGACCCTATCGCTAAGAAGGTCTGAAGATGAGATGATTTTTTCGATATCGGAAATATTTCTGTGAAGATGGTGGTGGCAATGATCATGGTCATGATGATGGCCGTGATGGTGGTCGTGGTCCAAGTCACATTCATGATTATGATCATGATCTTTTGAAAGTTCATCTTCTAGGATTACATCAAAGTTATAGGCACAGATTCCCTTCTTATTAACTCTATCAAAGACTAGCTCGTAGCCTTTTATATTAAGAGATTCAATAGCCTTGATTAATTTTTCCTTGGAGGCTCCTAGGTCTAAAAGAGCTCCTATAGTCATGTCTCCAGCTATTCCTGAATACATTTCAAAATATAAATCCATTTACTCCTCCTCTATTAGTTTATTTATTTGACAGCTAGCATAGGCTGCTCCGTAGCCATTGTCGATATTTACTACAGAAATTCCTTCGGCACAGGTTGATAGCATAGTTAAAAGAGCTGATATGCCCTTAAAGCTTGCTCCGTAACCTACTGAGGTAGGAACTGCTATGATTGGTTTATCGACTAGACCTGCAAGGACAGTAGCAAGGGCTCCTTCCATGCCAGCTATGGCTATTATTACATTAGCTTTTTTTATCTCATCAATTTTACTTAACATCCTGTGGATGCCAGATACGCCAATATCATAGTATCTGTTAACCTTGGCTCCGAAAAATTCTGCTGTGAGGGCAGCTTCTTCTGCGACGAATAAGTCAGCTGTTCCTCCAGTGCATACTGCTATATTGCCGATTTTCTCTCTGTTTTCGTATTCTAGGGAGATTATCCTAGCTGTTGGATTATACTTAGCATCAGGCAAGGCTTTCTTTACTAAGTTGTATTGGTCTTTGCTTGCCCTAGTGCCAATTACCGATTCATTTCTTTGGGCGAAGGCTTTAAATATTTCGACTAAGGCGAAGTCCTCCTTGCCTTGGCAGAAGATAGTTTCAGGAAAGCCCCTCCTATTTTTTCTTTGGAAATCTAATTTTGCTATATCTATATCCTTGAAATTAAAATCCTTTAGGTAGGCTAGTCCTTCATCTATGGACATTTTTCCATTTTTGATATTTTCTAAAAATTCTTTATCATTCATAATCTAACCATGGATTAAGCTTTAGCTTATCTTCCTTTTTTATTACTTCATCCATTGACCCTGACCTATAACCTTCCAAATCTAAATTTACATATTTAAAACCGAGCTTTTTTAGGGTCTTTACAATCTCACTTGTATTTTTGAAAACTACATCAAAATCATCCTTATCTACTTCAATCCTGCTATTATCCCCATAGACTCTAACACGAACATTTTTAAGTCCCAAACTTTTAAGGAAGGCTTCAGCCTTATTGATAGAATCGAACTTTTGTGTATCTATTAGTTGGTTATAGGGAAATCTCGTCGCAAGGCAAGGAGCGGATGGTCTCTTGTAAACTTCTAAGCCTAACTCCTTGGCATAGGCTCTAACCATTTTTTTACTAAAGCCAGCGTCTTTTAGTGGGCTTATTACTCCCTTATCATTAAGGGCCCTAACACCAGGTCTAAAAACCTTGTAATCATCTAGGTTCGACCCATCTACTACATGCTTATAACCCAGCTCATCTCTAAGCTTAAAGGCTTGTTCAAATAGAAAGCTCTTGCAGTGATAGCACCTATCTATACTGTTATTTTTGATGTGATCATTATCAAAAACATCTATATTAACAATCCTTAGCTCTACATCCATCTCATCAGCTAAGTTTTGAGCATTTTCTAAGTCGCCATCTGGTGTAGTATTAGTATTATACATAATAGCTACAATGTCGTTTCTTTTCTTTCTAAAATCACTCGCAAGCTTTAAGATGAGGCTTGAATCTACTCCTCCAGAGAAGGCTAGGACAAACTTATCTTCTAATAAGTCTTTGATTATCTTATCTAACTTTTCTTTTTGTGAATTAAAATTTTCCATATTCTTCCTTACTTCAAAACAAAAAAGGGCATAGGATTACCTAGACCCTCATGGTTGTATTTTAGTTTTAGCTAAAAGCCAGCTTCATACTGGCAGTCTTATATTAACACATAAAAAAAACTAGGTCAAGGTGTTGAAATTATGATAAAATATAATGATAAGGAGACATGTATGAAAATTGTAGTGATAGATGGTCAAGGTGGATCAATAGGTGCCAGCCTAATAAGTAAAATTAAAAAGAATAATATAGAAGCTCTTGTCTATGGACTTGGAACAAACTATTTTTCAAGCAAGGCCATGAAAAAAGCAGGGGCGGATGTAATAGCGACCGGAGAAAATGCAATTGTTGTAAATACTAAAGATGCAGACTTTATAATGGGAACAACAGGCATAGTCATAAGCGACTCCCTCCACGGAGAAATCAGCAAAAAAATTTCAAGAGCTATAGGAAAGGCTAAAGCCACAAGGATATTAATCCCCTTTGATTGTTGCAGGACTTATATAGTAACAAAAGAAAAAGCTTCCATAGAAGAGTTACTAGATAGTGCTGTTACAAAACTTGTTTATGAAATGACAAAAGAAAAAGGGCCTTGTGATAGCCCTGATATATGTAAATAGCTCCAAGAGGAGCTATACATAAACATGTATCTAGTGTTAACGATACTTGTAATGCATTAATATTGTACTTAATTTAAAAGAAAAAAGCAATTAATATCTTACTTAACAGATTATAAGCTTTGTGTTAGAATGTTAATAGGAAAACTAAGGAGAATTTATGAAAATTAACGTTAAGAAATTGATAGCCTTGGCTATAACTTTGCTAGTCCTCGTTATGTCGGGCTTTGCCAAAGATAAAGAAAATGAAGCCAAGGAAAGTTTAAGGGGTAAGTACCTAAAAAGCCTTACAGATTTTTCTGATTATACAGAAGAAGTAATCCAAGGTAGCAACCCTAAAGAAAAAATAAAAGTGGTAGATGTCGATGGGGTCATTAAAGCAGATGATGCAAATGACTTTGTAGTAAGTGAACTAAAGGATGCCAAAGATGATCCTTTGGTTAAGGGAGTAATCTTAAATGTAAACTCTCCAGGAGGATCAGTCTATGCCTCAGAGCGTATAGCTAACGCAATCAAGGCCCTAAAGAAGGCTAAAAAACCAGTTTACACTGTAATGGGACAGATGGCAGCAAGCGGTGGATATTATATATCTGCTCCAACTAATAGGATTTATGCTTCAAATGAAACATGGACAGGTTCAATTGGTGTAATCATTCAATCTTATTCCCTCCAAGGTCTTTTTGACAAATACGGAATAAAGGAACAAAATATCACAACTGGCAAGATGAAAGATGCTGGAAGCCAGGGTAGAGATATGAACAAGGAAGAGAAGGAATACTTCCAAGGACTCGTTAATTCTGCCTTTGATAGATTTGTAAAGATAGTTGTAGAAGGCAGGGGACTTTCTGAAAAAGAAGTTAGAAAAATCGCAGATGGTAGGGTCTATGATGGCAGCCAAGCCCTATCCCTAGGTTTAGTTGATAAGATAGGTGATATTGATTCAGCTATTAGCGATATGATTAGTGATAATAAGTTAGATGATCCTATGGTTATAAGAAATGATAATGTAATGGGCTCGCTTTCTTCTTTATTCTCCAAGGCCAGGGACCTAAGAAAGAGTTATTCAGACCTAGCCGTTCTTGAGAAGCTTATGAAGGAAAATAATATAGGTCCAATGTATTTGTATGGAGCTTACCATGACTGAGCTAAAGGAAGTGAGAGCAATGGATGATTTTAGGGAAAGAGATTATCCTTACTCTTATGCTGGATTCTTTTTAAGACTAGTGGCTTTTTTGATAGACATGATGGTAGTCTATGCTTTGTTTAATATCCTAAAGGTCTTTGTCCCTTTTGATATTAAGGCTTCGGTATTTTCCTTTACTATCGAAGAAATTCTAAAGACCCTTCTAACCCTTGCCTATTTTTCTTTGATGACCTTTTTTACAGGGGGAAGAACCCTAGGCAAGATGCTTTTAGGTCTTAGGGTAATATCTCTTAGCTCGGATAAACTTAGCTTTTCACAAGTAGTCCTAAGAGAAATTTGCGGTAGATATGTCCAAAACAAATTTAAGCTTATTTATATAATTGTAGGAATTAGTCCTAAAAAACAAAGCTTATTTGACATCCTTCTTGATACAACAGTAGTTAAGGAAGATTTGTTTAGACATTTGTACGAAAAATAAAATAAAATTTGATAAAAAAATAAATATAAACAGCAAGAATTTATAAGAATCGCTAGTTCTTGCTGTTTTTTCTTGTTTTAAAAAACCACAAGATATGGTATGATAATAAGCGATTGAGATAAAAAAGCACTATATCTAGTATAGATTTATATATAACTAATAGCAAGGAGAGCTTATGGAGATAATTAAAAGAGATGGAACTAGGGCTAGCTTCGAAAGAGTTAAGATAGAAAAGGCAATAGCCAAAGCCTTTAATTCGGTTGACAGTATTATAAGCAAGGATGATTTGGAAAAAATGTCCAAGAGGATAGAAGAAACTATAAGAGAAAAATATCCAAAAGATCATATAGTGAGTGTCGAAGAAATTCAAGACTTGGTGGAACTTACCCTAATTGACGAAAACTATTATAGGGAAGTTAAATCTTTTATCCTCTATCGTGCCAAACACAATATGGACAGGAAAATTATAGGAGATTTTTCCAAGTATATAAGTGATAAAGAGGTTCTAGCCATTATAACAAGGATTCAAACAGAGTTTGATAATCAAAGATATCCTATAGAATCCCTTCTTTTTAAGTTCGAATCCTTCCTTAAAGCTAATATGACAGAAGAAGACATGCTAAAGGCTATAACTAGGGCTGCAAGCGAGCTTACTAGCAAGGAAGCTCCTGATTGGGAAATTATTGCAGCTAGATTTTTGATGTATCAAATAAATCTTGAGATAGAAAAAAGTGAGGAGAGATACGAACTTTTTGACTTTAAAGCTAAGATAGCTTTTCTTACGGAAAATGGACTCTATGGCAAGTATATCCTAGAAAATTACAGCAAAGATGAGATAGACGAGCTAGAAAGCTATATGGACTTTACTAGGGATGATATTTTCACCTACTCTGGTCTAGACTTGGTCAAAAAGAGATATCTAATTACCAACCATCAAGGAGATTTAATTGAAAAGGTTCAAGAGATGTTTATGGGAATAGCCATGCACCTTGCCATTCCTGAGAAAGATAAGATATCTTTTGCGAAAAGACTCTATGATATCCTATCAACCCTCAAAGCAACCATGGCTACACCAACTATGACTAATGCGAGAAAGCCTTTCAACCAACTATCCTCTTGCTTCATAGATACAGTTCCAGACACCTTAAAGGGAATTTATAGATCCATTACCAACTTTGCAGAAGTTTCTAAGCATGGGGGTGGTATGGGCCTTTATTTTGGAAAAGTAAGGGCTAATGGCTCAGATATTCGTGGCTTTGAGGGAGTTGCAGGTGGAGTCATCCGATGGATAAGACTTGCTAACGACACAGCTGTTGCAGTAGATCAACTTGGAGTAAGACAAGGGGCAGTTGCAGTTTATCTTGATATTTGGCATAAAGATATGCCAGAATTTTTGGGGCTAAGGACAAACAACGGAGATGACAGGATGAAGGCTCATGACGTCTTTCCTGGAGTATGCGTGCCAGATCTATTCTGGAGACTAACCCGTGATGATATAAATGCAGATTGGCACATGTTTGACCCTCATGAAGTCGAGAAAAAATACGGCAAGGCCATAGAAGATACCTATGGAGAAGAATTCGAGGACTTTTACAAAAAACTTGTAGAAGATAAGGATATATCAAGAAGAACTATGTCTGTAAAAGATATGGTAAGGCTTTTGATTAAGTCTTGGACTGAAACAGGCACTCCTTTTATCTTTAATAGAGATGCTGTAAATAGATTAAATCCAAACAAGCACATGGGTATGATTTACTCATCAAATCTTTGTACAGAAATTGCCCAAAATATGAGCCCATCAGAGTCAGTTTCAACTGAAATTATAGACGAGAATGGAGATACAATTATAGTAAATAAGACAAGACCTGGAGATTTTGTCGAGTGTAACCTAGCAAGTCTAACCCTAGGAAAAGTCGATGTAAATGACGCCTCAGAGCTTGAAGAAACTGTAAGAACTGTAGTAAGGGCCCTTGATAATGTAATTGACCTAAACTACTATCCAACTCCATATGCTAAGGTAACCAACAAAAAATATAGGGCCATAGGCCTTGGCACAAGCGGTTATCATCATATGCTTGTTAAAAACGACATTAGCTGGCAAAATGAACAAGCTCACGGAGAATTTGTAGATAGGGTTTATGAAGATATAAACTATTATGCTATCAAAGAATCTTTAGAAATCGCTAAGGAAAAAGGAGCCTATTCTTGCTTTGAAGGAAGCGATTGGGAAAGCGGAGCCTACTTCGACCTAAGAGACTATAAGAGCCAAAGATGGGAAGAATTAAGAGGCGAAATTAAGCGACATGGTCTAAGAAATGGTTACCTAATGGCCATAGCCCCAACAGGATCAACTTCGATTATATCTGGTACATCTGCAGGAGTAGACCCAATCATGAGTCGTTACTTCCTAGAAGAAAAAAAGGGTGCAATTGTTCCAAGGGTTGCTCCAGGACTTACCACAAAGACCTTCTGGCTTTACGAAAATGCCCACGACATAGACCAAAATATATCTATGAGAATGGCAGGCATAAGACAAAGACACATCGATCAAGCCCAATCAGTAAATATTTACATCACCACAGAATATTCCATGAGGCAGCTACTAAACATCTATATAAGTGCCTGGGAAAGTGGAGTTAAGTCTATTTATTATGTGAGGGGAAAGAGTCAGGAAGTGGAGGAATGTGATTCCTGTGCAAGTTAGAAAACAAAAAAAGTAGTTAGTAGTATTTCGCAGTTAATGAAATATTGTGAAATTTAAAAATAAATAAGAAAAAGAAAAGACCATTGGAAAGGGCCCAAAGCTAGGCTAAAACTAACTTTGTGCCTATTTCATAGAGGTCTTTTATTTTTCTTTAAGGGCAGATAGGCCATCTAAGATGAAATTTATCACAAAATATCCAAGCCCCAAGTAAATCCTATTGAATTTATATTTATCATTTATAAAGCTAAAGGATTTTATACCGAGTTTTTCTTGGATGATAGATAAAATAAGGATTAGGAAAATCGAAATAAGAAGGGCTATAATCATATTTATCTTAGACTTCTTAGAAAGATGAACCAATCCTCTTTCCCTAAAGATAGCAAATGTAAATAAAAGCATAAAAAATACTAGCAGGCCCCTAGGGATTTCTATAAAAAAACCAACTATTAAAGCCAATAAATACAATATTCCACTTATAAAAATCATGCCGACTCCTTTTTGTTTTATTATATCAAAAACTTTCAATCTTGCCCTTATTTTTTATTCTAATATAATAATATCAAAAGAAAAAAAGGAGATTTTATGGTTCTATTTGTAGCAAATGCCCTAGCCTTATGGCTTATGAGCAATTTTATTTCACATATTTCATTTGATAAACCATCTGCCCTAGTTCTAACGGCAGTGGTATTAACTATATTACAGAAAATTGTCACACCTGTTCTAAAGTTTTTATCATTCCCTATAAGTTTCTTAACTTTGGGCTTGTTTAACCTAGTGATAAATGCTTTTGTCTTGTATCTGGCATTCAAATTTGTAGACGGTGCTAATATTGCTAGCCACCCAGGAAGTCTTGTTGTAGCAAGTGTTATCCTTTCAATAATAGTATCTAGCGTACAATATATTTTATAAGGAGTAAAAAATGGAAGAAAGTAAAAAAAGAGAAGTCGCTAAACGTGGTATCTTCAATGAGGATGGAGATATAGACCTTGGCAAGAGAAAAATCATCCAAGGAAATACTACCAACTTAAATGATTTCAACAACTTAAAATATACATGGACAAGTGATTGGTATAGGCAAGCAATGAATAATTTCTGGATACCGGAGGAGATTAACCTAAACCAAGATATCAAGGATTATAGAAAGCTTGACCAATACGAGAAAAAGGCTTACGACAGGATTCTTTCCTTCCTAACCTATCTTGATTCAATCCAAACAGCCAACCTACCAAACCTACAAACCTACATCACAGCAAACGAGATTAATCTTTGCCTATCAATTCAAACCTACCAAGAATCAATCCATTCTCAATCTTATTCCTATATCTTAGATACAATTTGTTCGCCTGAAGAAAGAACAAGGATCCTTTACCTATGGAAGGAAGATGAACACCTCCTAAAGAGAAATGAATTTATAGGAGAGCAATACAATGAATTTTTGGAAAATGATGATGAATTTAGATTCATGAAAGTCCTTGTGGCCAACTATATTCTAGAAGGAATCTATTTCTATTCAGGCTTCTCCTTCTTCTACAATCTAGGGAGAAACGGCAAAATGCCAGGAACTGTCCAAGAGATAAGATACATCAACAGGGACGAAAACACCCACCTTTGGCTCTTTAGGTCTCTGATAAACGACCTTAAAAAAGAAAGAGAAGACCTCTTTGTACCAGAGCTTCAAAATTATTATAGGAATATGCTAAAAGAGGGTGTAGAACAAGAAATAGCCTGGGGTAAATACGCCATAGGCAATGAAATAGCAGGTCTTAACGAAAAGATGATAGAAGATTATATAAAATATTTAGGCAATCTTAGGGCCAAGGGCCTAGGTCTTGAAGCTCTCTATGAAGGATTCGATGAAATTCCAGAATCTATGAAATGGGTTGACGAATACTCAGATCCAAACGGAGTAAAAACTGACTTCTTCGAAGCCAAGGTAACAGCCTACTCTAAATCATCAATCATAGAAGACGACCTATAAAATAAAGCCGACTTAAGCTAAGCTTAAGTCGGCGATTTTTTATTTTAAGCAAGCCTCATATTCTTTGCTGGACTTTCTTATCCTTTCTGGATCTTGAAAGAAGTCCTTTATAAGCTTAACAAGTATAGGGCTTAGGCCTATAAGAGCTATCAGGTTTGGTAGGGCCATTAGACCATTTAAGATATTCGCTATAGTCCAAACAAGACCTAGGTCTATGTTTGCACCCAAGAATACAAAAATAACATAAACTATCCTATAAGGGATAATTATTTTTCTGCCAAAGATAAAATCAAGGCTGACTTCTCCATAATAAGCCCAACCGAGTATGGTTGATAAGGCAAAGAGGCTAAGACCTATGGTTACTATAATAGGGCCAAAGCTTGAACCACTGGCGAAGGCTTCTGATACAAGAGTACTTGCATCGACATTAGTCTTTGTGTTAGCCCCTGTTGTAAGAATAACTAGGGCTGTCATTGAACAAATTATAATTGTATCGACAAAAACCTCTGCGATTCCCCAGATACCTTGGCGGATGGGGTGATCTGTTTTAGCCGAAGCGTGGGCTATAGGTGATGAGCCAAGGCCTGCCTCGTTGGTAAAGACTCCACGAGCAATTCCCGCACTTATTACTTGTCTTATAGAAAGGCCCACCAGTCCACCACCAAGAGAGCTTGGTCTAAAGGCTCCAACAAAAATAGAAGAAATTGCTGGAAGGATATGAGTCCTATTAATAAAAAGAATACTCAAGCAACCAACTATGTAGAGGATGGACATAAAAGGGACTAACTTTTCTGTAACCTTGCTTATAGAATTTATGCCTCCTACAACTACTACAGCACAGATTATGCTTAAAACAATACCAGTTATTAAGGGATTTATATTGAGGTTTTGCTTTAGGACTCCTGCTATGGCGTTGGATTGGGTAGAATTTCCTATACCAAATACAGCAAGACCTGCAAAAATTGCGAAGGACTTGGCGAGCTTCTCATTTCCAAGACCATTTTTGATATAATACATAGGCCCACCCACAAAACGGTCTCCTTTTTTTTCTCTGAAGGCAACAGCAAGACTTACTTCAGCAAACTTAGTTGCCATACCGAAAATCGCAGCAAGCCACATCCAAAAAATTGCTCCAGGACCTCCTATGAGGATTGCTAGAGAAACACCTACTATGTTTCCAGTTCCGACAGTACCAGCAAGGGCAGTCGCGAGAGCTTGGAAGGATGAAATATCACCTTTTTTGTGGAAAGGATCTTTCTCGAAAACTCTTCCTAGGGTATTTTTTAAGGAATAGGAGAGTTTTCTAAATTGTATAGCTCTGGTTTTTATAGTTATGTACATACCACATCCCAAGATGCCTACTATCAGCGGTAGACCCCAGAGGAATGCTTCAAATGCCTTCAAATAATCTATCATAATTTCCTCCAAATATGTTTATTTATTATTTTATTCCTATAATTATAAATTACAATGCGGAAATAAAGTTTTTTTATGATAAAGAAAAAGAGAATATATAAATTATTTCAAAATAATCCATATATTCTCAGTAAACTACAGATGTAAATAAAAATTAGAAAGCCAATTTGCAGTTTCTTTTATATCAAAGCCTGCTTCTTTGATTTCTTTTCTGGTATCCTTTCTTTCATAAGCTCCAGTAGCTAGGATAGCTCTAAGCCATGGACCTGTCCCCTCATCAATTGGAATAAATTCAACAAGGTCGGTTATCTTTGAATTTTTATCAATTGTATCAGCTAGAAGGCACTTAAGGCCTGCTGCCTGAGCTTCTATTGTTGATACTGCAAGACCTTCATAAAGAGAAGGGAGGATGAAGATATCTATGGCCTGCAAGAGTTCGTTTACATAGCCAATAGAACCCAAAAATCTTACATTTTCCTCTATGCCCAAATCCTTTACCTTTTTTTCTATATCAGCCTTTAACTCTCCAAGACCTGCCATTACTAGGAGGTAGGAATTATCTTCTTTAAGTAAGTCATTGAAAATATCTATGAGAAAGCTGTGGTTTTTCTGCTTATTAAATCTAGCTATGTGGCCTAAGACTTTTTTATCCCCGAAATTTAGCTTTTTTCTTATTTTCTCTCTAACTTCTGGATTGAAAGCAAATTTTTCAAGCTCGATACCATTGTTTAGGACTTTAAAATCAGAGCCTGGGCCAAACATCCACTCACCAGCATCCTTTGAGCAAGCAAATCTGTAGCTTGCCTTATTATCGACATTTTTGTTTAGCATATCCATAATTTTGCCCTTAAAACCTGGTATATTTTGTGTGTTGTGGCTGTGGGCAAGGCCAATACGCTTATTTTTCTTACAAGCATCCATCACAAGGGCTACTATGGATTCCTTATGGCAGTGGACTATCCTATATTCGGGATGACTTTTAAGCAAATCGTCCCAAGCTTTCTTGTAAGCAAAGTGGTTTGTCCCCTTGTAGTTGGGAATCCTAAAAATTTTTCCGCCAAGCTTTCTTACTTCTTCTTCGTAGGCACCTTCCTCCTTGTGATGGACTACGAAGTCAAACTGGATTTTCTCTCTGTCTATATTTCTGTAAATGTTCATAACTAGAGTCTCAGCGCCTCCACGATTGAGAGTGCCAAAGACGTGCAAGATTCTAATGCTCATTATTACCTCCATTTCTATTAATTATATCATAAAGAAGTTTCTTAGCTAGAGGCAATATATTAGGTTAACCTAAAAAAATAATTTGACGAGCAAAATCGATGTGATATAATAAACTTATAAAACTTTAGGAGGATAAGAAATGAAAAAAATTTTCATGCTTCTTGCTCTATCACTAGCCCTCGTTTCTTGTAAGGGAGCTAGCAGTCCTGATACGAACAAAGAAGCTAATGATACAAAAAAAGAAGTTACACAAACAGCTAAGGATGATTCAAAAAAGACTGTTACAGTTACTACATCCTTCATAGCTGATATGGTTAATGAACTTGTTGGCGATAAGGTCAATGTAGAGATGATTATTCCAGCAGGAGAAGATCCACATCTTTATGTTGCAAAGCCAGAAGATTTGACCAAACTTAAAGAGGCCGACCTTGTTTTGTACCACGGACTTCATTTTGAAGGCAAGATGGTTGAAGCACTCGAGGCAGTAGGTTATCCAATCACTCAAAATTTTGATGAATCAAAAATCGGCAAGATGGATGAGGGTGGTACAGAGGTTATCGACCCACACTTTTGGTTTGATATTTCCCTTTATAAGCAAGCTTTCTCAAATACATCAGCCAAGCTTCAAGAGCTTCTAAAGGATGATCCAGAAACTGTAGCTAAGATTAAGGAAAATGAGAAAGCCTACCTAGCTAAATTAGATGATCTTGATTCTTATATCAAAAAGAGAATTGCAGAAATTAATCCTGAATCAAGATACCTAATAACTCCTCATGATGCCTTTAATTATTTCTCAAGAGCTTATGGGATGCAAGTAATGGCTCCACAGGGAGTAAGTACCGATTCTGAAGTTTCTAATAAGGACCTTGAGGATACAGCTAAATTTATAGCTGAAAAGAAAATAAAGGCTATTTTTGCCGAGTCAACAACAAATCCAGAGAGAATGGAAAAGTTAAGAGAAGTTGTAAAGGCAAATGGTTTTGATGTAAAGGTTGTAAGTGGAGATGGTCAAGAACTATTTTCTGACTCCCTCGCTAAGAAGGGCGAGCTTTGCGATAATTACATTGATATGTATAAGCACAATGTTGATTTGATGGTAGAAAACCTAAAGTAGGAGTAGATATGGCCTATGCAATTGATATAAAGAATCTTGACCTATCCTATGGAGAAAATAAGGTCTTGGAAGATATTAATTTACAAATAAAAGCGAATACTAAGACAGCCATAGTTGGAGCCAATGGTGCAGGTAAATCTACCCTCATAAAGGCAGTAATAGGCTTTGCAAAAAAGGATAAGGGAGAGATTAAAGTTTTAGGAAAAGATATCGAACTAGCTAAGACTGATATTGCATATGTTCCACAAAAAGATTCAGTTAATTGGAATTTCCCAATAAGTGTTATGGACGTGGTTTTAATGGGAAGGTACAAAAAGGGCAAGCTCTTTAAAAAATATAGCAATGAAGACAAAGAGCTTGCTATCAAAGCCCTTGAGCAAATCGGCATGCTTGATTTCAAAGATAGGCAAATAGCTTATTTATCTGGAGGTCAAAAGCAGAGGGTCTTTCTTGCCAGAGCACTCGCTCAAGACGCTGAGCTTTATATATTAGATGAGCCTCTTACAGGTGTCGATATCAAGACAGAAGATATAATCGCTAGTGAATTTGATAGATTGAAAGAAAATGGAAAGACTATCGTATGTGTTCACCACAATATTTATTCACTAACAAAATATTTTGACGATATAGTCGTTCTAAATAGAAATGTTAAGTTCCATGGTCCTATCCATACCGACAGCGTATGTAGATATATTGAACAAGGCTTTAGGGGATAGTATGGATGTTTTGATGTCTTATTCTTTCAGAGTTGTACTGATGGGAACGAGCCTGCTCGCCATCGTTGCAGCCCTTGTTGGAAGCATAAATGTTTATAAAAATCAATCCCTCATAGGCGATGCTATGGGCCATTCTAGTTTTTTTGGAATAGTCCTAGCCTTCATTTTAATAAAAGAGAGGAATCCACTCTTTCTCTTGTTTGGAGCTATGTTTGCGGCAGGAATTTGCTTTTATTTGGTGAATTTCGCCAACAAAAATTCAAAAATTGGTGCAGATGCTAATATGGCAATAAGCCTTTCAGGTTTGTTCGGTCTTGGTCTTGTCTTGAAATCATACATTCAAGCTAACCCTTCTTATCAAAAGACTAGCCAAGCCGGTCTAAACAATTATATTTTTGGGCAAGCTGCCTATCTGATGGAAGCTGATGTGAAAGTCATCTTTATAGCCTTGTTGATTTGCCTTTGTATATTTCTTCTTTTCTTTGAAGATTTTAAGGCTTATATCTTTGATAAGAACTTCTCTATGATGATTGGAGTAAATACCAAGCTTCTAGATTATTTGATACTCTTTATGACAATTCTAGTAATTGGTGTGGGTATTAAGGCTGTTGGAGTAATACTTATTTCATCATTTTTGATAATACCAACTGTAAGTGCAAGCAAGTTTGCTAGAAGCTATGAAGGACTCTTAGCTATCTCTTCTATATTTGCCTTGCTTGCTGCCTTCGTTGGAACCTTTATATCGACAGCTTACAAGGGATTCTCTACAGGGCCATCAATAATAATTGCTGCAAGTCTTATAGGCTTTGTATCATTCGTATATGCTATTAGGAAAGGAAAATAAGGAGGGCTAATGTTTGAAACACTATTAATATTAATCACTACAGCTTTATCCTGTTCTCTCTTAGGGGTATTTCTAATTCTAAGGAAGCTTTCTATGCTTACTGATGCCATAAGCCATACTGTACTTTTGGGAATAGTTCTAGGATTTTTTATCACCCATGATTTAAGTTCTCCTTTTCTAATCATAGGTGCAAGCCTTATGGGGATATTTACTGTTTTTATGATTGAAACCATAGGCAAGAAAAAACTATCTAAATATGATGACGCCATAGGCATGGTTTTTCCCTTCCTATTCTCATTGGCAGTCATACTCATAAGTAGGTATTTTAGAAATGTTCACCTTGATACAGATGTAGTACTCTTAGGAGAACTCTTGTTTTCGTCAATAGTAAAGATAAATATACTTGGCTTTCCAATAGCTAAGAGCCTAGTTGAAGCTATATCCATCTTATTTTTGGTAATACTATTTATAGGTCTTTTCTATAAAGGCCTAAAAATATCGACCTTTGATCCGGATTTTGCCAAGCTAGTAGGCATACCTACTGGGCTAATATTTTATATGCTGATGGCCCTTACCTCCCTAACAGCGGTAATCTCCTTTAATAGTTTGGGGGCAATACTTGTTATTTCTTGCTTCATAGGACCTGCAGCTTGCGCTTTGCTTTTAAGTGATTCTCTCCTTAAAGCTCTCTTCTTATCAGCGCTAATATCAATCATTAGTCCAAGCCTTGCCTTCTTTTTGGCTATGAGGCTTAATGTATCCATATCAGGAATGGTATCCTTCTTCAATCTCCTTTTATATTTTGTCCTTCTACTAATCAAGAAGTATATTAATCTAAGCAAAGTAAAGAGGATGAATTATGGAAAAGCCACTAATTAACCCCCAGAGGGAAGAATATCTAGTAACAATTTTCAAATTGATGCGAGATAAGAAAAAAATAACAAACAAACAAATAAGCGAGAGCTTAAATCTATCGCCCCCTTCAGTAACAGAAATGCTAAAAAAACTCAAGGAGGATGGCTTAATCGAAGATGGCAGAAGCAATGCTTTGACCGACCAAGGAATGAAGATTGCTAAACTCATAATCTCCAAGCATAGGCTTTGGGAGTATTTCCTCCAAGAAAAGCTAAAATACAATTGGACAGATATTCATGAAATAGCAAACAATCTTCAGTCAGTTACAACAGATGACCTCTTAAATAAGCTAAATGCATATTTGGGTTATCCTGATTGCTGTCCTCACGGCTCTAGCATATATATAAATAACGAAGAAAAAAACGAGATGCTAATAAAATTAAAGGATGCCACAGTCGGCGATAGCTATATAATAAGAAGAATAGCCGACGATAGGAAACTTTTGAAATATTGTGAATCAATGGGCATAAATATTAGCAAAAAAATTCTAATAGAAGGCTTCGATGACTTTGACAACACAGTTCTTGTAAAAATCGAAGATAAAAATATAAGAATATCACCCCTAGCAAGCAGTGATATATTCCTCAAAAAATTAGATGATTAATAAAGGGAAAGCCTAGTGAAAACTTAATTCATTAGGCTTTTCCTTTTATTTTTCTATAGAATTGATAATAGATGTCGACATAATATTGGTTTGATTATTATCATTAATAGGGCCTAGGACAAAAAGACTTAGATAGCCCTTATCTGTATCTATTACGATTTTATCGCCTTTTAGGCTATAAGAAGGCATATACAACCTTGCCTTGCCCTTCATAAAGGAAACCTTGTTAATCCTACCAAAACTTGCAAGGTCACTTGTTACGATGTTGGCTGGATAAATTATAGAACCTGAGTTAATATCATAGGCATCTTCAAGTTTGATTTCATCCTTATTGTCATATTTCATGATAATCTCTGAAATTACATTTCCGTTTTTCTTGGAGATGAAGGCTTTGATTCCGTTTTTGTCTTGGCTTAGCTTAAAATCTTCAGGTATCCTTATTTTCAAATCATCCAAATCTATTTTCTTACTAGCAAAGACGTTGATATCTTTCGTATAGTCCGTAAAGTCTTTGCCGATTTCTAGGGGATCGTCCGCTTCTTTGTACATAGCGATTAGTAAATCGCTCATAATATCCTTGGACTTATCACTAAGCTTTTTGTTCTCGTTGATTGCAAAATGGATTATTCCATTTGGACTATCAACCAAAAGATGGGTAATCCTTCTATCTTTTTTATCAGTAACAAAGTAGGCAGAGTCTATATTAGTCATTTTATTTCTAATTGGCTTACAAAGTCTAGTTTCTTCATAGTTTATGGTTTTAGAAAAAATTTCGGCTGCCCTTAATATATCCTTGCTTTTTAAGATTTCATCATTTTTTATTTTATCAAAACTTATAAAAATATTGTAAGATTCGCTATAAGGAAAATCTATGTAATATTTATTTCCGTCTGTAAAAATCTTTGACCTTTTCGGTAATCTTATATAGATATTAGAAAATAAAATTTCCTTGTCATAGTCTAGATTAGCTAGTTCATCTTTAGAATAGGCCTTGTCTTGATCTGTTTTTATATCTGAAGGAAGGCTGAAGGAGTTCGATCTAGTATAAAGACTATCATCTTCTTTTACACCATCAATCTGACAGAAGGGATAATTTGTATTTGTTTTTTCTTCTTGGCTAGGAGAATTTTTTTGCTGATTCCCCTTACATCCTAACAAAAAAATAGCTAAAAAAAGTAGGCTAATTTTCTTAATCATAATTTTTTCCTCAAAATGTTGTTTAAAAATCATCTTTGTTGGTTAATTATATCATATATAGGTATTTTATGATATAATTTTAATAAGGCAAATAGGGGGTGAAAGATGGCTGACGATATTTTATTGAAAGTTAAGGAAGCTGAAGATAAGGCAACCGAAACTGTCGATAATGCGAAAATTAAAGCTCGTGATATTATAGAGCAAGCTAAGGCTAAGGCCGAAGAAGAATACAAGGGTATTATTGCGAGTGCCAAAAGTAAAGCTAAGAAGATTCTTGAGGATGCAGAAGATACTGCAAAAAAAGAAAAAGAGCCTATTCTCAAAGAAGCAGAAGCTAAGAGGGAAGAAATCAAGAATCAAAACAGGGATACAATTGATAGTATCGTAGAAAGTTTGGGGGAAAGGATTATAGAAAATGGCAATAGTTAAAATGAATAAGTTTAACTTGCTAGCTTTTAAATCTGAAAGGGATGACCTACTAAATATTCTCCAAGGTTTTAATTATGTTCACTTTAACGACCTAGAAAGGGATGAGGATAAGACTTATCTTTCCGAGGTTAGAAATACAGAAAAATTGCAAAAACTCGACTCAGATATAAACAAAGTTGACTATGTAATCTCTGTAATCGACTCCTATATGAAAGATAGAAATCTTCCCCTTGATACAAGTTTTAGTGAGATGAGCTTAGAAGATGTCAAATCCAGGGGCAAAAACTTCGATTTCAACTTAATCTATGCAAATATGAGAACATTAATTGAAAAAAGAGAAAAAGCCCTAGGTCATAAAAATGAATTGACAAACAAGCTTAATGGCCTTAAACCATGGCAGGATATAGATGTAGACATCAACGAACTTTATAATTCTAAGAGGGTCTTTGTGGAAAGTGGATCTATTTCAGATCAATTCTATGACGAGCTAAAGAAAGCTATAGTCGAGAAAAACCTGGAAAAATCCTTAGTCTACAAGATTTCTGAGGCTGATAAAACAAGCTATATAGTAGCCATATCTAGCAATGAAGAAAAAGAAGACCTAATAGAACTTCTAAGAGAGTTCGGATTTAGCAGGGTTAAAATTAATTCAAGTACAAGGATTGTAGATGAAATTGACGATTTGTCTACTAAACTTGAAGAAAACACAAAAATCATAGATAATCTCGAAAAAGAAATCTTAGATTTTAAGAAATACTTAAAGGACCTATATATCTATAAGGCTTATGTCTTAAACCGTAGAAGAAAAGAAGAATCAAGTGAATATTTCCTTGAAACTGGGCTTATGAATGTCATTGAAGGCTACATTCCAGTTAAAGATACTGAAAGATTTAAAAAAGACATCAAAAGTGTCTTGGGTGATACCTACATACTTGATATCAAAGAAGCTGACAAAGATGACAGCCTGGTACCAATTATACTGAAGAATAACAAGCTGGTAGACCCATATGAGGAAGTAGTCAAAACATATTCCTTACCAAAATACAATGAACTAGACCCAAGCGGGCTTGTAGCGATATTTTATACAATCTTTACAGGCTTCATGATAGGGGATTTAGGATATGGAGCTCTTGCAACTATTGCAATCTTACTTGCTCTTAAACTAAAGAAATTCCCAGAATCCACAGAAAAGAACCTAAGACTATTCCTAAGAATATCAATTTCTGCCTGTGTATTTGGGGCTATTTTCGGTTCAGTCTTTGGTGGAATAATACAAGTGCCATTTGGCTTAATAGATACAGCAAAAGATATAAACGAGCTTATAGTCATGAGTTTGGTAATCGGTGCAATCTCACTTGCCGTTGCCCTAGGAGTTAAGGGCTACATGTATCTAAGAGATGGTAAGCCAATGGATGCTCTCTACGATGTAGGCTTTATGTATATGGCAGTTGGTGGAGCTGTGGGCCTTGCCCTTACAAAAGCACCTCTTGCTAAGTGGATTATGATTATTGGTATGGTGGGCATCTTCTTGTTTGCAGGAAGAGCTGTCAAATCAATAGGTGGAAGAATCGGTTCAGGAGCTTATGAAGTTTATGGTCTAACAAGTTGGATAGGAGATTTTGTATCCTTCCTAAGACTTATGGCCCTAGTTCTCTCAGGAAGTTTCGTAGCCTATTCTGTAAACTTAATTGTAAAATTGGTTGCAGGAGCTGGTCTTGGTGGACTTGTAGCAGGAATCATAATTTTTGTAATATTCCAATTATTTAATATGTTCCTATCCTACCTATCAGCTTATGTTCATGGTCTAAGATTGATATATGTAGAGATGTTTAATAAATTTTATGAAGGTGGCGGAGTTAAGTTCCGTGAAATGATAGAAGATACAAAATTTGTCAAAGTATTAAGAGGAGGAGACAATGAGTAATTTTTTAGTTGAAAATGGTGGTTTGATATTTGCAGTTCTAGGAGCAGCACTTGCTACATTCTTATCAGGAATGGGTTCTGCAAGAGGAACAGGTATGACAGGTGAGGCAACAGCTGCCCTAACAGTAGAAGAACCAGAAAAGTTTGGTAAAGCACTTATCTTGCAACTTCTTCCAGGTACTCAAGGTCTATATGGATTCGTAATCGGATTTTTCATCTACCAACAAATCATAGCTGGAAATGTAGACACAGCTAGGGGCCTATATTTATTAATGGCAGCACTTCCAGTAGGAATAGTTGGTTATTTCTCAGCAATAGCTCAAGGTAGAGTAGCTGTAGCTGGTGTAAATATCCTAGCAAAAAAAGAAGATGAGTTTATCAAGGGTGTAATTTACGCTGTAATGGTTGAGTTATACGCTATCCTTGGATTCGTTATATCCCTATTACTAGTACTAAACGTTTAATATTAGGATAAGATTATGAATAATCTTGATTTAATATTACAAAGCATAAAAGATAAGGCTAACAAAGAAGAAAATCAAATATTAGAAGCTGCCAAAGCAGAAGCTAAGACAATCCTAGAAGATATGAACAAGAAGGCTAAAGCTGAAGCAGAAAAAATCACAGCTGATGCAAAAAAAGAGGCAGAACTAATTCTTTCCAATGAGAAAGTTTCAGCTAAAAGACAAGCAAGAGATATTATAATCTCTGGCAAAAATGAAGTTATAGACGATGTCATAAAAAGACTTGAATATCATCTTAAAAAAATGGACGCAAACTCCTATAAGAAATATGTCCTAAACACAATCAAAAACTCACAAATCAAGAGGGGAGAAGTTCTTCTAGAAGAGAGCTTTAAGGATATCTTTACTTATAAGGAGATGGAAAACTTTACAATCATTGATGAAAGTGTTGACGAAGGCTTCATAGTTAGGGATGGCAAAGTCGAATATGATAATAGATTTTCTTCCTTAATCAAATACAAAATCGACGATATTAAAAAGCAAATATCAGATTCTTTATTTAAGTGAGGTGATTAGATGAATAAAGATGACTATATAAGCGCATCTATTTCAACAAGAATGTATGAAAAAAACCTCCTTACTAGGACAGATTTTGAAAGACTCAATGATTATGATTCTGTAAGAGAAGTCCTAAATCAGCTAAATGATACAATTTATAGAGAATCAATCAATAATCTAGACAGGGCAGAAGAATACGAAAGAATCCTAAAAAATGAATTAAAAAGGGTCTACGATCTTATAAGAGATATTGCTCCAGATAAGGAGATTATCAATTATATGTTAGAAAAATATATCTTCCACAACTTGAAAGTTCTAGTAAAAGAACTTATTCAAGATAAGGACTATTCAAGCTTATACTTGGATATGGGAGATGTTGATCTAGCTTATATCAAGAAAAATCTAATCAAAGAAGATAGGAAGAATGATTTTTTTGATAAGATTTCTAGCTTAAAACCATCAGAAGGTTTAGATATTTCCAAAAACACTGATGATTTATATCTAGACTATGCCCAAAAGGCGCTTTCAGCTTTCAATGAGAGCAATAATCCACAAGATATCGATATTAGCCTTGATAAGTCCTACTATGAAAAACTCTTGTTGGACGCAAGGGCATTAGAACTTGATAGCCTAGTAGACTTCACAAGAGAGAGTATTGACTTGATTAATCTAAAGAGCCTACTTAGGGTTAAAAGCCAAAATGAAGGGATGGATACTCTAGAAAAGGCCCTAGTAGAAGGTGGATTCATAGAAGGGGAAAAGTTTAAAGAATACTTCTCCTATGACCTTAATAAGCTTATAGGAAGCCTTAATAATACTAAAATTGGAAACTATGTAAAAGAAGCATTAAAAGATGATAAGGCACTTGATGATAATATTCTTTCCCTAGAAAAGGCAATAGATGCTCATAGCACAGATTATACTAGGGATGCTAAGATGATAACTTTTGGGCCAGAAGTCTTGATGAATTATGTAATTTCCAAGGAAACAGAGATTAAAAACTTGAGGATTCTCCTTGTATCTAAACTTAATAATCTTGATAAGGAATTTACTTTAGAAAAGTTGAGGAAGTCTTATGTATAAAGTAGCGGTAATAGGAGATAAGGACTCAATCCTTGCTTTCAAGGCTTTGGGTGTTGAAGTATATACAGCGATAGATGGATCTGATGCTGAAAAAAATATAAAAGAATTGGCTAAGGAAAACTTCGGGGTAATTTTCATTACAGAAGATTTAGCCAAAGAGATTCCATCTACAATTGATAAATATAGACAAGAAATGACTCCAGCTATTATCCTAATCCCATCCAACAAGGGATCTATGGGGATTGGCCTTTCTGACATTAACAAGTCAGTCGAAAAGGCAGTTGGAGCAAACATTCTAGATTAAAGGAGCTTAATTTGAACAAAGGTAAAATTACAAAGGTATCTGGACCATTGATAGAGGCAGAGGGCCTATCCGATGCTAATATTTACGATGTGGTCGAGGTATCAAAAGATAAGCTCATCGGCGAAATAATTGAGATGAGAGGTGATGTTGCCAGTATCCAAGTTTACGAAGAAACAACAGGAATTGGCCCTGGTGATGAAGTAATTTCTACAGGACATCCCCTATCAGTAGAACTTGGACCAGGCATGCTTGAAAGAATGTATGATGGTATCCAAAGACCACTTGAAAAACTTCAAGATCTTGCGGGAGAATTTCTAAAAAGAGGTGTAACTAGCAAGGCTCTTGATCGTGACAAAAAATGGGACTTTAAAGCAACAGCTAAGGTTTCTGATAAGGTAAAAGCTGGAGATATCATAGGTGAGGTAGAAGAAACATCAGTTATAACTCACAAGATAATGGTTCCTTATGGTATAGAAGGCGAAATCAAGGATATACTTTCAGGTGAATTTACAGTCGATGATACAATAGCTATAGTAGAAACAAAAGATGGCGACAGAGAAGTAACAATGATGCAAAAATGGCCAGTAAGAAAGCCTCGTCCTGTTACAAGAAAACTTGATCCTAATGAGCCACTTATTACAGGTCAAAGAGTAATAGACACCTTCTTCCCAGTTGCAAAGGGTGGTACTGCTGCAATTCCTGGACCATTTGGTTCTGGAAAAACTGTAGTTCAACACCAAATAGCTAAGTTTGCTGACGCTGACATAGTAATCTACGTTGGTTGTGGTGAGCGTGGAAATGAGATGACAGATGTACTTAACGAATTTCCTGAACTTATAGATCCAAAAACTGGCGAATCAATAATGAAACGTACAGTTCTTATTGCAAACACATCAAATATGCCAGTAGCTGCCCGTGAGGCTTCTATCTATACTGGAGTAACTCTTGCAGAATACTTTAGAGATATGGGCTACAATGTAGCTATGATGGCGGATTCTACATCAAGATGGGCAGAAGCCCTTCGTGAGATGAGTGGTCGTCTTGAAGAGATGCCAGGAGATGAAGGATTCCCAGCATATCTTGCAAGTAGAATTGCAGACTTCTACGAAAGAGCTGGTAAGGTTGAAGTACTTGGATCTAGGGATGATATAGGTTCACTTTCTGTAATTGGAGCTGTAAGCCCTCCAGGAGGAGACTTATCAGAACCTGTTACCCAAGCGACACTTCGTATAGTTAAGGTCTTCTGGGGACTAGATTACGACCTATCCTACCAAAGACACTTCCCAGCTATAAACTGGCTATCCTCATATTCTCTCTACCAAGAGAAGATGGATAAATATATAGACGGAGAAGTTGATGAGGACTTTTCGAAAAATAGAAAGAGATCAATGAGTCTTTTGCAACAAGAATCAGGTCTTCAAGAAGTAGTAAGGCTTGTAGGTCGTGACGCCCTATCTGATGATGACAAGTTAAAACTTGATGTTACTAAGTCAATCAGAGAGGACTACCTCCAACAAAACGCCTTCCACGATGTAGACACCTACTGCTCACTTAACAAGCAAGATAGGATGCTCGATGCTATTTTATACAACTACGATAAGTCCCTAGAAGCCCTAGCAGCTGGAGTAGATCTTGATAAAATTGAGAAACTTCCAGTTCGTGAGAGAATTACAAGACTAAAACTAATTTCGGAAGATGACCTAGGAAGCATCAAAGAAATTAAAGATGAAATTGATAAGCAAATAGATGAGCTTATAAGGGAGGCATAATGTTAAAAGAATATAAAACAGTTTCTGAAGTAGTTGGCCCTCTTATGCTCGTTGAAGGAGTAGAGGGTGTAAGCTTTGATGAGCTTGTAGATATAGAAATGCAAACAGGCGAGCGTCGTCGTGGTCGTGTAATAGAAATAGAAAAAGATCGTGCCATGGTTCAACTTTTTGAAGGCTCTACTGGTATTAACCTTAAATCTACTTCTGTAAGATTTTTAGGTAGACCTCTTGAGCTTGGCGTATCGGAAGATATGATAGGCCGTGCTTTCAATGGTCTAGGAGAGCCAATAGATGATGGCCCTGCAATAATACCTGAAGAAAAAAGAGATGTAAATGGTACAGCTATCAACCCTGTATCAAGAGATTACCCATCAGAGTTTATTCAAACAGGAATTTCCACCATAGATGGTCTTAATACCCTAGTTCGTGGACAAAAGCTTCCAATATTTTCTGGAAACGGACTTCCACACAACCAAGTAGCAGCACAAATTGCAAGACAAGCTAGAGTTTTATCAGATGATGAAGGCTTTGCGGTAGTCTTTGCTGCCATCGGTATTACCTTCGAAGAAGCACAATTCTTCATGAATGACTTTAGAAAAACTGGAGCCTTGGATAGGTCAGTTCTTTTCATGAACCTTGCTGATGACCCAGCTATAGAGCGTCTATCAACACCAAAGATGGCCCTTACAGCTGCAGAATACCTTGCCTTCGAAAAGGATATGCAAGTATTAGTAATCATGACAGATATGACTAACTACGCAGAAGCCCTTCGTGAAGTATCTGCTGCCCGTAAGGAAGTGCCAGGTCGTCGTGGTTATCCAGGTTATCTTTATACAGACCTTTCAACAATTTACGAAAGAGCTGGAAAACTTCGTGGCAAACCAGGAACAATTACACAAATTCCAATCCTATCCATGCCAGAAGATGATATAACTCACCCAATCCCAGACCTAACAGGATATATTACAGAAGGCCAAATCATCCTTAATAGAGAGCTTTATAACCAAGGAGTTGAGCCACCTGTATCAATCCTTCCATCCCTATCAAGACTTAAAGATAAGGGTATAGGTAAGGGAAAAACTAGGGAAGATCACGCAGATACAATGAATCAAATCTATGCAGCCTACGCATCAGGTGTTGATGCAAGAGAGCTTCAAAAGATTTTGGGTGATTCTGCCCTATCAGAAGCTGACCTTGCCTTTGCAAAGTTTGCCAAAGAGTTTGAAGAAAGATACATCAACCAAGGTTACTACACCAACAGAACTATCGAAGATACCCTAAATTTGGGTTGGGAACTTCTAAAGATTATACCAAAATCAGAGCTTAAGAGAATAGATGATAAGCTAATTGAAAAATATTTAGATTAGGAGCGTGCTATGGCAAGATTAAAAGTAACGCCAACGAGGATGAATCTAAATGCATTAAAAGACAGGCTTGCAACTAGCAAACGTGGCTACAAGCTACTAAAAGACAAGCAAGATGAATTAATGAGACAGTTCTTAGAGCTTATTAGAAAAAACAAAAAATTAAGAGAAGAAGTGGAAAAAGAATTAGAGGATTCTTTTTCTGACTTCCTCATAGCAAGTGCCTTTATGAGCCCAGAATTTATGGAGGAAGCAGTAAGCTTTCCTACCCAAAAACTTGGCGTTGATATAAGTATCAAAAATGTCATGAGTGTAAGGATTCCTAAGATGGAATTTAAGCTAGAAGAAAACGAAAATGCCAGTATGTTTCCTTATGGTTATGCAGAAACATCTGCAGGCCTTGATAAGGCTATAAAGGGTCTAAAAGAAGTAATGGAAAGACTCCTAGAGCTTGCTGAGCTAGAAAAAACTACCCAGCTTATGGCAGATGAGATAGAAAGCACAAGAAGAAGAGTTAATGCCCTAGAATATAGGACTATTCCAGATCTAGAAGAAACAATTAAATATATAAGGGCAAAACTAGAAGAAAATGAAAGGGCTACAATATCTAGACTTATGAAGGTTAAGGATATAATAGCTGAAGAAAAATAAGAGGGCCATAAGGTCTTCTTTTTTTATAAAGAAGATAGGTCTAAAGACTTTAAAAAGCAAAAACCTATCTGCATCAATAAGCTTTACTAGAAAAATACGAGTAAGCTCTGGATTAAACTCTTATTTAATGGCCAAGGGAAAGTTTCTTCTCACTTAAAGAGGGTGGCTTTTTTCTCAATGTTTTTGACAATACAAGCTTTATGTATATAGTCAATATTAGATACATAAAGAATGGAGATAAGATATAATGGAAACCGGACCCTACCATAGCTTAATTACAACATTTACTATAATTTTGTTTTTCTTAATAAATGGATTTTTTACTGCAATTCATACAGGGCTAATTACCCTAAATACATCAAAACTCGAAGAAGATAGCGAAAATGGAGATGATGAATCTCAAGCTATCCTAAAGATTTTATCAGACCAAGATAGGCTGAACCAATCATTCGATATTGTAAATATAATTTTTTCCCTCTTGACCATAGCTTATTTTGCTAAAAGATTAAGGGAAGTAAGCTCAGATGGCTATTTATTAGCGGGGAATTTGCCTATTAGATGGGTAACTATAATATCAATTGTAGTTTATACTATATTGAAGGTCATTTTTGTGGACAAAATCCCCCAAAGGATTGGGGTAAGATTTCCTATGGAGATTACTAGTAAGACGGTAGCTCTCACAAGGCTTACTATATTTTTGACAAGGCCTATGGTCGGACTTACCACATCGGTTACCGATCTTTTTATGAAGATTTTTGGTATAGAGGCACAAAACATCCAAAAACAAGTTACAGGTGAGCAAATAAAATCAATTGTCCAAATTGGAGAAGACCAGGGAATCCTTAGGCCTATGGAATCAAAGATGATTCATTCGATTATGACCTTTGATGACCTTCTAGCAGAGGAGATAATGACTGCAAGAACTGATGTCTTTATGATTGATATAAATGATAAGGATAAGGAATTTCTAGAAGAGTTTACCAAGATTAAACATGCAAGGATACCTGTCTATGAAGATGAACTGGACAATATCCTAGGTATTGTCTATACCAAAGACTACCTCCTAGAAGCTACAAAAACAGGGCTAAGGGGAGTAGACATCAAGAAAATTCTTAGACCTGCCTACTTTGCACCAGACAAGATAGAAACTGATAAACTTTTCTCTGATATGCAAAAAAAACACATCCATATGGCTGTGCTTATAGATGAATATGGAGGATTTTCTGGAGTAGTAACTATGGAAGACCTAATAGAAGAAATCGTGGGAGATATTGACGATAGCTTCGATAACGATATACCAGTAATAAAGGAAAATGGCAGGGAAGTATTTGTCGTTAAGGGCTCCATATCTATTAAGGACTTAAATGAAAAGACAAATATAGCCATTGATGAAGAAAATGAAAACTACGACTCCCTCGGTGGATTTATCATAGATAGGCTTGGCTATATACCAGATGAAAATTCTAATGTAACCATAGAATACAATGGATACGAAATAAAGATACTCTACATTGAAGACAATAGAATAAAGGCTGTTAGACTCAGAAAACTTAAAAATAAAGAAAAAGAGAAGGACCAGTAGACATTGACCAGAGCCCTGAAATCCGAAATATGGATTGAGGGGTTTTTTAAACTTCCCAGAGGACTTTTTAATGAAGCTTGTGGCTATCTAAATTCCTAAAGAGCCCTTTTTCTTTTAAATTCCAAATAAAAAGCCCCGACTATAGTCGGGGAAAAGGTCCTAGAATAGGATATTTTCGTCAGCTGCTTGATCAGAATGAATTGTCCTAATATCTAGGCTTACATTTTTATCCTTTAATTTTTTGAAAAATTCTCTATCTTCCTTGCTTACATAGACATTTTCGTTGATTTCGTCTTTGCCAGGAAGTTGTCTCATATTTCCGACATTCACACTTGTAATATCAAGACCAGCTTCTACTAACTTATAAGCATCTTCTGGGCTTTCAACAAGAATGAGTACCTTGTTATCTTCAAATTTGCTTTCGATTTCTGCTATGGTTCTATCGATAGACCAAAAAATAGCTTCAGCAAAAAGTGGTGTTGCAATATTCATGAGTTTTTGGGCTTGTCTATCATCTACTGTCTTGTCATTAGCTACAAGTATAAGATCAGCTCCCTCAGATTTAACCCATTCTCTACCAACTTGGCCATGAAGTAGCCTATCATCAATTCTAGTAAAAACAATCTCTGCCATAAAATCTCCTTATGAATAATATTTTTTATTGTTTCTCTATTTTATAGACTTATTATAATTTTAAAAAAATATTTGTCAAATGTTTAAATTTAGATATTCCAAATGTCTTTTGGGTAAAGTTTTTCCTCAAACATTTCTTTGAAAGCTTCCTTGGCTGGGGCTAGGTCTTCCTTGTAGGTTATACCAATCCATCTTTCATCAGTAGGAAGTATTGTAACACAAGCCTCATCTTCATTAATAAGTTCAGCTATCATATTTGGGAGTACATACTCGGCATTTGCTAAATCGTCCTTGTTCTTTTCTAGATATCCTATGAAATGTTTTTCACAAAGGCTTATAAATTTTGGGTAAGAAGCCCATAAATTCATAGAAACTAGAGCATCTAGCCTAAGTAAATCAGGACTAAGATTTTCCTTGCTTGAAAGAGAACCATCATCTTCTAGCTTTATTTCGTGAGTTTCGATTATAGTTGTAAGCCTGTTATCCTCATCTCCAACCGAAACTCCTCTAGTTACAGTTCCATTATCTGAGAGGGTATTTCTCAGCTTGTAGCCTGCCATAGCTATTTGAAGTTTGCCATCTTCTATTTCTTTGTGATTAACTAAAAACTCGTGAAGATCTTCGAAAACTTCCTTACCATAATAGTCGTCTGCATTAATTATCAAGAAAGGTTCATTTACCAGCCCCTTACAGGTAAGGACAGCATCAACTGTGCCCCAAGGCTTATTTCTTTCCTTTGGACTAATAAAGCCAGCTGGCAAAGTCATATCTTGGTAGGCATATTCTACATCTATTATTTTTTCAATCCTAGAACCAATTATTTCCTTAAAATCCTTCTCGATTTCTTTTCTTATAATAAAAACAACTTTGCTAAAGCCTGCCTTCATTGCATCAAAAATAGAATAATCTATGATTGTATATCCATTATCGTCCATCTTGGCAAGCTGCTTAATGCCTGCCCCATATCTTGAGCCAATACCTGCTGCAAGAACTACAAGAGTTGTCTTCATCATTTCTCCTTTTTCTCGTATCCGTTAGGATTTTGTGATTGCCATCTCCAAGAATCTTCGCACATTTCCTCTATACCATTACAAGCCTTCCAGCCTAAAAGCTTGTAGGCCTTACTAGCATCTGCATAACATTCGGCTATATCGCCGGCCCTTCTTCCTACAATTTTGTAGGCGATTTTTCTAGACGAAGCCTTCTCAAAGGCCTTAACTACATCAAGAACAGAATATCCCCTTCCTGTAGCAAGGTTAATAATCTCAACTCCGGAAAGTTCATCAAGCTTATCTACTGCTAGGACATGGCCCTTGGCAAGGTCGACTACATGGATATAATCCCTAACTCCAGTACCATCGTGGGTATCATAATCATCTCCATAAATACTTAGACAAGCTAGCTTTCCTATAGCAACTTGGCTTATATAAGGAAGAAGGTTATTAGGAATCCCCTTTGGATCCTCACCGATTTTTCCAGACTTGTGAGCGCCTATTGGATTAAAATACCTTAAAAGAATAACCTTCCAAGAAGGATCTGATGTATATAAATCAGTCATAATTTGCTCCATCATAGACTTAGTCCAACCGTAAGGATTGGTGCAAAGGCCCTTTGGAAAATCCTCTGTTATAGGCACACTTTCTGGATCCCCATAAACAGTAGCTGAAGAAGAAAAGATTATATTCCTTAATCCTATATCATTCATAGCCTTTAAAAGTGATAAAGTACCACTTATATTGTTGTGATAATATTGTAAGGGTTTTTCTACAGATTCGCCTACAGCCTTGAGGGCTGCGCAGTGGATGACCACATCGATTTTCTCCTTAGCTAAAACTTCTTTTAGCCTGTCATAATCAAGGACATCAGCCTCGTAAAAGCTAACTGACTTGCCTGTTATTTCCTCAACCCTATCTATACAAATTCTAGATGAATTAGATAAATTGTCATAAAGGACTACTCCATAACCCTTATCTAAAAGTTCGACTGCTATGTGGGAACCTATATATCCAGCCCCCCCGGTTATTAATACATTCTTCATCGAAATTCCTCATTTCCTGTTTAAACTTATATATATTATATAGCAAATCGCTAACAAAGGCTAGTTAGATATTAAAGCATGTGTAAATAATCTTATATAAAAAAATTTATAGGGTTAGAAGATGATTTGATATGGTAGTATCCAATTTATTAAAAGATATAAGTTTTTTCTTGTTAATATTTTATTTAAAAATTCCAATCTCTGTAAGTGCCTTTAATTTACTGATAAATAAAATTAATATTTTACTTGACTAAATAGCAATGAGGGACTATACTATTTACAAGGTAACTACCATTACTGGACATGAAATCGTTTTGAAAATTTCAAAATCCAAAATTTTCTGTCAACTAATAGTTTTAAGGAGGAAATATGAAAGCTATTAAGAAAATGTTATTCGCAGTTGCTGCTGTTACCATGTTAACAGGATGTAGTGGAAATGAGAGCAAGGATAAGGCTGACAATGGCACTAGCAATAATGGTAAAACTGTTGTTAGAATGGCCATGTGGAACCCTGATCAAATTGAAGTTATGAAGGAGATTGAGAAAAAATACGAAGAAAAACATCCTGATATTGATATTCAAATCGAGGAAACAACTTTCAAAGATCACTTCACAAAACTAGAAACACAAGCACAAGGCCAAGTTATGCCAGATATTTTTACTATGAATGGTCCTAACTTTGTTAAGTTTGCTTCTAATGGTGTTCTAGAACCCCTAGATGAACATATGGATAAGTTGAATTTCAAGAAGGAAGATTTCCCAAAGGGTTTGATTGATCTTTATACATACGAAGGTAAGCTATACGGAATCCCTAAGGATTGGGACCTTACTGCCCTATTCTACAATAAAGAAATATTTGATCAAGCAGGTGTAGAATATCCTAATGAAAACTGGACTTGGGATGATTTTGTTAAGGCAGCTGAAAAATTAACAAACAAAGAAAAAGGAATATGGGGAACTTCTGCTAAGTCTATGACTCAAGAAGGAATATATGATACTATTCCTCAATCTGGTGGATACATTATAAGTGAAGATAAGAAAAAATCTGGATACGATAGTCCAGAAGCTGAAGCAGGAGTTAAGAGATGGACAGATTTAATTGAAAAAGGAATTTCTCCTGATCTAAAAACTCTAACAGACACTCCTGATAATGATTTGTTCAAGGCTGGAAAAATAGCTATGGTTTATCTAGGTAGCTGGAGAGTTCCAGAATTTTTCGGAGATGCAAGCTTCAAGGACAAGGTAGATTTACAAATTATGCCTTTAATAAAGAAAAGAGCAGCTACAATCCATGGTCTTTCTTATGCTTTGGCAAAGGATTCAAAAAATAAGGAACAAGCTTTAGACTTTATGGCATACTTAGCTTCTGAAGAAGTAAATGAGCTATGGGCTAGCAAGGGAACAGTAATTCCTGCTCTTAATAAATCACTAAAAACTTGGGAAGCTTCATATCCAGACAAGAACCTAAAAGCTTATGTTGATGAGCTAGAATATTCAGTTCCTTACCCAGTAAGCAAAAATACACCAGTATGGAACCAATATGAAAATGATGCTATTAACGAAATCTTTTCACTAGAAAGACCAGCAAAAGATTCATTAAAGGATTTAGCTGACAAGATGAATGACGCATTGTCTAAAGAATAATTTATCCTAGAATAGCGAGGTGGGTTATGAAAAATAAGAAAACTAATAAAAAAAGGTATAACTCACAGGCGGTAAAATGGGGGTATTTAATGATACTCCCTGTTTTGCTAGGCCTTACTGTGTTTTACATAATACCATTCTTCCAAAATATTTTTTATTCATTTACTGATTTGAACTCTTTTGGAGTATGGAAGCCAATAGGATTGGCTAATTATAAGGAATTGTTCGCTGATGAAAATTTCTATATGGCACTTAAAAATACTTTTACTTACACAATATTTACTGTTCCTTTATCAATAATAATATCAATGACCGTAGCGAACTTGTTGAATAAAAATATTAAGGGAATAGGAGTTTATAGGACCTTATACTTTTTGCCTGCTGTAACAATGCCGGCAGCAGTTGCTATGATTTGGAAATGGATTTATAATGGTCAATACGGCTTATTGAATCAGCTGATTATGAAGTTTGGTGGTCAACCTAAAGCTTGGCTTGCTGATAACAATACTGCCTTAGCTTGTATTATAGTTGTTGGAATATGGATGAGCTTGGGAATGAATATTATATTTTTCTTAGCTGGCATGCAGTCAATACCTAAGCAATACTATGAAGCGGCTAAGCTTGACGGAGCTAGTGGATTTAAACAATTTTTTACTATAACCTTTCCTTTGCTATCGCCAACCCTCTTGTTTGTAATAACAAAAGATTTGATAGGTAGCTTTCAAGTCTTTGATATTATCTTTATGATGATAAATAAGACTAGTCCAGCTTTAAAAAGTAGTCAATCTATTGTTTATTTATTCTATCAAGCTGCGGTTGATTTTGGTAGAAAAGGTTATGGAGCTGCTGTTGCGACCGTTTTATTTGTTATTATAATTGTCATTACCTTTATACAAATGACATTACAAAAAAGGTGGATAAACAATGTTAAAAACTAGTCAATTCAAGAAAATCTTAATACATTTAGTTCTTATAATTGGAGTTATATTTACGGTTTTCCCATTTTTGTGGATGATTTTAACGTCCTTAAAAACCCTAAGCGAATCCATGGCTATACCTCCAGTAATCTTGCCAAGTGCTTTGCAATGGTCTAACTTTAGCGTTGCTTTAAAGAAAATAGACTTCATCTTACTTTACAAGAACACTGCCTTGTATGCTATTTTTACAACCATAGGTCAGGTAGTTATGTGTACTATGGCAGGCTATGCCTTTGCAAGACTTGATTTCCCATTCAAAAACATTATTTTTATATTGATAATGTCAGTCTTGATGGTGCCGGGTCAAATATTTTTAGTTCCTCAATTTCAAATAATGAACAAATTGAGATTACTAAATACTATAACAGCCTTGGTATTGCCAAGCATGTTTTCAGCTATGGGAACATTCTTGATGAGGCAATTTTTCAGTCAAATTCCTAAAGAATTAGAAGAGGCGGCAAGAATTGATGGCTCAGGTCAATTTAAAATATTTTTTGATATATGCTTGCCTATAGTAAAGCCAGGAATAGTTACCCTTGTAATAACTTGTTTATTATATACTTGGAACAACCTAATGTGGCCTTTGATTGTTAACACCCTACCTGCCAAACAAACTCTAGCAGTAGGCTTGGCAAATATGGCATCTACTGGTCAATACACAGTCAATTTCCCTGTATATATGGCTAGTGCCCTATTATCAATATGGCCAATGATATTGCTTTTTGCTATTTTCCAAAAACAATTTATAGAAAGTCTAGCTCAAAGTGGTATGAAGGGTTAATGTAAAATCGGTATTGTAAGGTAAAAATTAAGGAGAACAGATGAGTAGTATTAAGTTTACCAATGTAAATAAAATCTATGATAATGGCTTTCATGCTGTTAAGGATTTTAATTTAGATATAAGAAATAACGAATTTGTTGTATTTGTCGGCCCATCTGGTTGTGGAAAATCGACAACCTTGAGGATGCTGGCAGGACTTGAAGATATATCTTCAGGAGAGATTGAAATAGATGGAAGGGTCATAAATGATGTTGAACCAAAGGATAGAAATATAGCTATGGTTTTTCAAAATTATGCCCTATATCCTCACATGACAGTCTATGATAATATGGCCTACGCCCTCAAGAATCAAAAAATGGATAAGGATAAAATTAAGGAGAAGATTACTAAGGCTTCAAAGATGCTTCAAATCGAAGATTACCTAGATAGAAAACCTAGCCAACTTTCAGGCGGTCAAAATCAGAGGGTTGCCCTTGGTAGGGCTATGGTTAGAAATCCTAAGGTCTTCTTGATGGATGAGCCTTTATCTAATCTTGATGCTAAGCTTAGAACTCAAATGAGAACAGAGATAAATAAGCTTCACAAGGATTTGAATACTACATTCATATATGTAACCCACGATCAAACAGAAGCTATGACTCTAGGTGATAGGATAGTTGTTATGAATAAGGGACTTGTCCAACAGGTAGATACGCCAGTTAACCTTTATAACAATCCTGTCAACGAATTTGTAGCAGGTTTTATAGGATCACCAAGGATTAATATTATCAATATAAAATTGGAGAAAGACGGCTCACAATTATTAGGCTATGTGGGAAGGCAAAAAATTCTTATGCCAGAAGTTTTGGCGGACAAACTCAAGGCCTATGATAAGGATAGCGTAAATGTAGCCACAAGACCAGAGCATATATATGTAGAAAATTATACAGAAGAAGTAATCACCCTAGAGACTAAAATAGAAGTCGTAGAATCTTTGGGTAGTGAGAAAGTTGTATATTCAAGTTGTGAAGATAATGAAATCATAATTAGAGACTTTATGAATTTAGATTATGAATTGGGATCAAGCTTAGAAGTATATTTGAATGCAAATAAATCCTTCTTGTTTGATCCAGATACAGGAAATAAGATATCTTAATATTAGCAAATTTTATAAATTATTAAATTAGGGAGGAGAGATGAAAATACTAGTTCTTTGCGCAAATGGAATAGCAACATCTATTTTAATGAAAGAAGTTATTAAGAAGGCATTTGAAGAATTAAATTATAAGGGTGAGCTTGAAATAGACCATGGGTCTATAAAGGATAGATCTCCTATAGATGAAGATGTTGACCTTATATTTTGTGCTAAAAACTTTGAAGATAACTTTGAAAAAGAAATTGAAAGCGGAATTAAGGTTATAGGTCTACAAAATATACTATCAACCGATGAAGCTAAAGAAAAGATAATTGAGCACTCTCTTAATAAGTGAGGTCTGTGCTGATAAAATAATTATAAGGCAAGAAAGTATTATATAGTTTAGAATATTGAGGAGTAAAAATGAAAGTTGCAGTTGTTGGATGCGGTAATAGAGGACACGAAGCCTATGCTAAGGAATTGATCCAATACGAGGGGGTAGAGATAGTCGCTGCCCTCGATTGGGATCAAAGAAAACTAGATAAGGTAAAAAAAGAATTTAACATATCAGACGAATACATATTTAAAGATGAGAAAGATTTTTTTGATAAATTAGAAAAGGAAAAGTTTGCCGATACTATAATTATAGCTACCTATGATAGGGAGCACTATGATATAACAATGAAAGCCTTGGATATGAATCTAAATATCCTATTGGAAAAACCCATTTCTCCTATAAGAGAAGAGGTGCTAAATATTGCTAACAAGGCAAAAGATTATGAGAAAGTTTTTATGATTTGCCATGTATTGAGGTATTCACCTTTCTTTAGAAAGATAAAAGAATTGATAGATGAAGGAGCCATAGGTGAGCTTATAAATATTAACCATAATGAAAATATTGGATATTTTCACTTCGCCCACTCTTTTGTAAGGGGTAACTGGAGAAATTCTGTTGAGTCATCTCCTCTTATCCTTCAAAAATCCTGCCACGATATGGATATCCTCCTTTACCTAACAGGTAAGATGCCTAAATCAATATCAGCCTATGGATCCTTGACATATTTCAAAGAGGAAAACCAACCAGAAGGAGCAGCCGACAGGTGTCTAAGCTGTAAATATCAAGACTCATGTATATTTTCTGTCAAGGACTTTTATACTATCGGCAGGGGAAGAGGCTGGAGAGCAGTTGTCGATCCAAAAATTACTGATGAAAGTTTGAAGAAAGCTCTCGAAGAAGGTCCTTATGGAAGATGTGTATTCAAATCAGACAACGATGTCTGTGATCACCAATCCATAGCCATCCAATTCGAAGATGAAGTATCAGCAACCTTTAACCTTTCTGCTTTTGCCAAAGATGTCCACAGAAATATCAAAATCCAAGGGACAAAGGGTGAAATCATAGCTGATGATTTAACTCAAGAAATAAGAGTAAATGTATTTGGTAAAGACGAAGATAGGTTGTTTAAGGTAAACAACATGTTTGGTGGCCATGGTGGGTCTGATAGGGCTATTATCAAAGCCTTCTATGATGCTTGCAATGGCAGCGTCGATGAAGTGAAAACTGGAGCGATGGAAAGTTTGGCAAGCCATTTGATGTGCTTTGATGCCGAAAAATCTAGAAAAGAAAAGCTAATGGTCGAATATAACAAGTATTAAGATATAAAAATCCTAAAACTAAGGATATCCTCCCTCCTCCTAAATAAATTAGGTTTATAAATTTAGTTTTAGTGGAAAAAGGCTCTTGCAGAGTGAATGATCATCTCATCTTTAGAAAAAGCTTCTAGGGTTGAGATATTATTCATACTTTTGCAAGGGCCTTTTTTGCTAGTCAAATAAGTAAATCGATTTTTGTGCTGTATCTATCATTTTTTTTAGAAAAGTATTGATATCCTCGCAATCAAAATTTAGGGCTTGATAGACCATCTCAAAATTCATACCCGTTAAGAAATAGACATTCTTATAGCTAGCTAAACTTAGGACAGCTCTATTGAAAGGGCTTCCCCCTCCTATGTCTGCTAGGACTATTATATTTTCGTAAGTTGAAAGTTCTTGGTAGGCTTTTATAAGTTTTATATCAAGATTATCGTAGCTATCTCCTTTTTTGAAATCGCAAACTCTTAAATTATCGAAATTGCCCGCGATCATCTGAATAGCAGAGTAGATACCAGAGGCGATTTGACCATGACCTGTAAGTATAATTCCATTTTTCATAAGTTTTCCTTTTATTGTTTTTTTCTGTTTTTATTATAAATTAGTTCTCAGTTAGGGTCAATTTATCCTTATCGTGCTTTTATATTTTAAAAATAATTTGCAAAGTCTAAATTATATGGTAACATAAGTTTATACTTAATATTGACTTAGATAGGGAGCTTTGATTGGAAAAGTGCTTACAGAAAGAAACGGTAGTTGAGAAGTTTCAGTACATAGATTTAAAGTACCACCCTAGA
The DNA here is from genome assembly GCF_947087635.1 of Anaerococcus tetradius. Lineage (NCBI taxonomy): Bacteria > Bacillati > Bacillota > Tissierellia > Tissierellales > Peptoniphilaceae > Anaerococcus > Anaerococcus tetradius. The sequence goes on along the minus strand of NZ_CAMUDP010000001.1, from coordinate 19,153 downwards.
GTTTTTCATGTAATGTGAAACGTTTGGGCGCGATAAGCCTTCTAATGAGTAACAAATTAGGTGGAACCACGAAACAAAGACGTATCGTCCTATAGCCATGAGGCTTGGGCATACGTCTATTTTTATTTTAAAGGAGAAATTATGATTAAGATTAAATTACCTGATGGATCAGTTAAGGAATACGAAAGTGGAGTCCTAGTAGGAGATGTTACAAAAGACATTTCTATGGGTCTTTATAGGGCAGCACTTGGGGCTGTTGTTAATGGAAAAGTTATGGGCTATGCTGAGCCAATAGAAGAAGACTCTGACTTCAGAGTTGTAAAATTTGAAGATAAGGAAGGAAAAGAAATTTTCTGGCATACTTCTTCTCACTTAATGGCTGCAGCTATTAATGAATTATATCCTAATACTAAATTTGCCATAGGACCTGCTATTAATGATGGTTTCTATTATGATATGGACCTTGAACATAGATTTACTCCAGAAGATTTGGAAAAAATCGAAAAGAAGATGCTAGAACTTGCCAAAAAAGACTTAAAACTTGAAAGAGTAGAAATTTCTAGAAATGAAGCTTTGGAAATGTTTAAAAAAGATAAGCAAGACTACAAGGTTGAGCTTATAGAAGACCTTCCAGAAGATGAAAAGATTACTCTTTACAAGATGGGCGATGTTTTTGTAGACCTTTGTAGGGGACCACACCTTGAATCTACAAAAGTTATCAAGGCTGTTAAGCTAAAAACTATAGCTGGTGCTTATTGGAGGGGAGATTCTGATAGACAAATGCTTCAAAGAATCTACGGAATTTCTTTCGAGAAGGCTAAACAATTAGAAGAGTATGAAGAACTTCAAAAAGAAATTGAAAAGAGAGATCATAGAAAAATCGGTCGTGAAATGAACCTTTTTGCCTTCCACGAAGAAGGACCAGGTTTCCCATTCTTCCATCCAAATGGAATGATTCTTATGAATGAACTTCTAGGTTGGTGGACAGATGTTCTTAACAACAATGGTTATGGAGAAATCAAAACTCCACTTATCCTAAATGAAGCCCTATGGCACAGATCAGGTCACTGGGATCACTACAAAGAAAATATGTACTTTACAAAGATTGATGGGGAAGCTTATGCAGTTAAACCTATGAACTGCCCAGGTTCTGTTCTAACTTATGCAGCTAACCAACACTCTTATAGGGACCTTCCAATAAGACTTGCTGAGTATGGTCAAGTTCACAGACATGAGCTTTCTGGTACCCTACACGGACTTTTCAGAGTAAGAACATTTACTCAAGATGATGCCCACGTTTATTGTATGCCAAGCCAAATCAAAGAAGAAGTTTACAAGATGATAGACCTTGCAGACCTTCTCTATTCAACATTCGGTTTCAAATATACAATAGAGCTATCAACAAGGCCAGATGACTTCATGGGCGAGATTAAGGATTGGGACTTCGCAGAAGACCAACTAAAGAAAGCCCTAGAAGAACGTGGTATTGAATATGAAATCAACCCAGGAGATGGTGCTTTCTACGGACCAAAAATCGACTTCCACTTACTAGATGCTGCTAAGAGAGAATGGCAATGTGGTACAATCCAACTTGACTTCCAACTTCCACAAAACTTTGATTTAACATATATCGATGAAAATGGAGAAAAGAAAAGACCAGTCATGCTCCACAGGGCCCTACTTGGATCAATTGAAAGATTTATCGGAGTTCTAACAGAACATTTCGCAGGAAGATTCCCACTATGGTTAAACCCACAACAAGTTGAAATCATCCCAGTATCTGATAAATATATTCCTTATGCAGAAGAATTAAAAGAAAAAATCAAAAAAGCAGGTTACAGGGTTAATATAGACTACAGAAGTGAAGGAGTAGGCTACAAGATTCGTCAAGCTCAACTTATGAGAACAAATTACATGTTGGTAGTAGGCGAGAAAGAAGAAAATTCTGGTAAACTTACTGTAAGAAATAGAGATGCTAAAGAAACTCCAGATGTTTCTCTAGAAGAATTTATAGAAAAGCTTAATGAAGAAAAAGCTTCTAAATCAATAAAATCAATATTCTAATATGACTTTCAATGCTGTAATTTTGGGGACAGACCATAACAGTTACTCAGTGGCAAGGAGCTTTTATGAGGCTTTTTCTAAAAAGCCCCTTGTCATAGGAGCCGCTGTTCTTGTTCCTTTTTATAAATCAAAAATTGCCGATGTTTATACGACCAAGGGTTTTTCATCAGACGAGGAGATTTTTGCAAACTTTATAAATGAAGTTATCGAAAAAAGAGATGAAGATGAGTTTGTCTTTTTTGCTCCGACAGAAAGATATGTGGAAATTTTACTTAAAAACCAAGCTAAGTTTAATTTTACCTACCATATTCCATATCCTAATTATGAATGGGCAGAGAAACTACTAAAAAAATCTGAGTTCTATTCATATTTAGAAAAAATAGGAGTTTCTTATCCAAAGACCTTGGTTATCAATAAGGATAATATTGATAGCATTGATTTTTCTGGAGAAGTCTTCCTCAAGGCTGACGATTATGATGCTCTCCTTGACTCATCTTGTGAAAATATCCAAAAGGGTTATTATTTAAGGGATTCAGATGAGGCTAAGGCAGTTTTAAGGAAAGTATATGATAGTGATTTTAGGGGAGATTTTATCTGCCAAAACTTTATTAATGGGACTCAAGGTAGTGAGTATTCTCTAAATGGTTATAGGTCAAAAGATGGGAAGATTTCTTTTGTTCTTGCGAGAAACTTATTATCAGACCTCAGACCTATGTGGGTTGGTAACCACCTAGTTCAAGTAGATCACGATGATAACCTCATGTATGCTTTAGCAGAAAAAATTGTTACATCCCTCGACTATCATGGACTCTTTAATATAGACTTCAAGAAAGACTCAAAGACTGGTGAAGTTTTTGTCCTTGAGATGAATATAAGACAAGGAAGGACCTTCTATTATTCAACTCTGGCAGGCGTCAATCTCATAGAGCTTGCGGTAAATGACTTAGTTCTTGGCAAAAGTGAAAGCAAAAAGACCCAAAAAGCTTTTAGGCTCCAAGCTATTTCTAGGAAGGTTGCCTACGAAAATGTAGCAGAAGAGCTAAAAGAAGAGTTTAATAAGAAAGGTCGAGATGAAAACTCAGCTATCCATGTTATAAGCGATTATGATGATAATATGCTTAGAAAACTTAAAGTAAATGAGTCAATAAAAAGACAAGAAAAAGAATTATTTAATTAATCAGAGATATCGGTTTTTTCCGGTATCTCTTATATTGCCAAATTTTTTTAAATAGAAAGGAGAATTTATGGAAAAAACCGAAACAAGAAAAGAAAATATAATGGGGACTATGCCGGTTGGAAATCTCCTTATCAAGATGAGTATTCCTATGGTTATCTCCATGCTAGTCCAATCAGTTTACAATGTGGTAGACTCGATTTTCGTAGCAAGAATTTCAGAAGAGGCCCTTACGGCAGTTTCCCTTGCCTTTCCAGTCCAAAATATCATGATAGCTGTGGCAGTTGGAATTTCTGTAGGAGCCAGTGCCCTATTGAGTAGGTATTTGGGTATGGATGATAAGAAAAGAGTAGGGGTTGTCGCTATGCATGGTATAGCCCTATCAATCCTAGCCTACCTAGTTTTTGCAAGCTTAGGCCTACTCTTTACAAATAATTTTGCTAATAGCCAGTCGACAAACCCTCAAATCATAAAATACACTAAGGACTACTTGTGGATAATAATGGTATTTGGTATAGGAGTTTTCTTCCAAATCTTGGCAGAAAAGCTCCTTCAAGCGACATCCCTTACCTTCTACACCATGATTGTCCAAGTATCGGGCGCTTTGATAAATCTTATCCTCGATCCTATTTTTATCTTTGGTCTTTTTGGTTTTCCAAGATTAGGAGTTAGGGGAGCTGCCCTTGCAACGGTTATCGGTCAAATTGGAGGGTCAATAATTGGACTTGTAATAAATAAGAAGAAGAACACAGACATAGTAGTTGATTTTAAGCATTTTAGTTTTCATGGAGAAATATTAAAGGAAATATTTTGGATTGGCATCCCATCAATAGTGATGAATGCTATATCATCAGTCCTTATCTTTATCTTAAACACCATGCTAAGGGCCTTTGGTCAATCAGCCATAGCAGCCTATGGAGTTATGTTTAAGCTTCAGTCCTTTGCCTTTCTGCCTATTATAGGTATGTCTAACGCCATGATATCTATAATTTCCTTTAACTATGGGGCAAGACATGTGGCAAGGATAAAAAAATCTATAAGGTTAGCCTTGCTATGGGGATTCTTGTTAGTTGGACTAGCTACTATTCTTTTGTGGATATTTCCAAATCAAATCTTTGATATGTTCAATGCAACTGATAGGATGCGTGAGATAGGCGTTCCTATGATAAGAATAGTTTCCTTATCTTATGTAATAGCCTCTGTATCTATAATAGCTGTAGGAGTGTTTCAGGCTTTGGGTAACTGGCAATCAGCTATCCTCCAATCCTTCCTTAGACAATTTATAATCCTCCTACCAACCTTCTATCTATTGTCCCTTACCGGTAATATAGATCTAGTTTGGTGGTCATTTTTCATATCTGAAGTATTAAATACTATAATGTGTATGTATTTTCTAAAAAGAGATATAAAAAATAAGGTAGAAACCCTATAAAAAATCCAGCTTTCAAAGCTTAGTAGATAATTACTAAACTTTGAAAGGCTGGATTTTTTAATTTATTCCCACTAGGAGATAGTTTATATATTTTATCCTAAGATTATAAAGAATTTGGCCTATAAACAAAGTGCTAAGTAGTCCTAACAAGCAAGTAACTAACCTATTTTCGCCGGCAAAAAGTCTAAGGGCGATAAAAATGCTTGGATAGATGTAGAGGTAGGTGAAAATCATAAACTTCTCAAAACTTACTTGGCTAGGGTTAGCTATAGATTTTAGGATTAGGTAGACTAGGGGGATAAAGGATAGGAAATATCCATAGTCAAGTCTATATTTATAGTTAAGAAAAATTTCGACTCCAACAAGACTTGCCGCCAAAATATAGAGGAGGGGGTTGATTTTTTCAGCCTTCCTAATTCTTAAAGCCATAACAAAAATAGAAAAGTATAGAAAAACTTCTTTAAGACTTGTAAAGCGAACAAGAATCCTGCTATAATCAAAGTAAAAGAAGAAGGCAAGCGATAAAAGGCCAACTAGACTTGTAAATTTATTACCGAAAATTTTATTTAAGATAAGCTCTAGGAGGAAAAATATTCCAACTAGGCTTATTAAATCAAACAAATTTCTTACAATAGCATAAGTACCCTGGATGATATCTTTGGATAGTTTTACAGAAAATCCGTTAATTATGAGGTAATTAAGGCTTACATGAAAAAGAAGGGGAAGAAATATTAGGATAACCCTTCTGGTATCCATGAAGGAGATCATGTAGGCTATATAGGCTATCAGATAGGAATTTATGATTCTTGATGCTATTTGAGTATTTAATTTTGTTGAAAGGCCTAGCAAAGGGGTAATAAAACTAATAACAAGTAAAATTAAGCCCAAAAAGCCAGCTATATTTAGTCTGATATTTTTCATACTTAAATCATATCACAAATAAGAAAAATTACTAATAAAATGATATAATACTCATAAGAGGAGTTGACATGGATAGAAGAAGACGATCCAAGATGGACGATAATTACATAAGAGAAAAGAAAAGAGATGCAGAAAGAAGACATAGGAGAAAGATAAGGCGTAGAAGAGAGACTATTATTAGGATTCTTGTCCTACTTTTTATAATATTTGCTGTATTTTTTTCTTATAAGAAGCTAATCTCTTCCAATAAAAAGCAAGTAGGGATGATTCAGACTGCTATCAAAAATGACGATGAAGAATATTTTTCTAAGAAAATGGATAGGATGGCAGTTATAATGGATGTGCTAAAGAAGTCCTACTCCAAGGATGAGAAGGAAAATAAGGAGTTTTACCAAGCAGTTTTTTCTAATTTGTCAATTAATTATATAGAAGAAAAAAGTGTAGAAGGTGGCAAGGAAGTTAGTCTAGAGATTGAAAATGTTAACTATATAGATGTCTACAAGGCTTTGGGAGAAGATAAGAGCCATGAGGCATATATGAAAGCTCTAAAGAATAAAGATGCACCAAGGAAAAAGGCTAGGGTTAGCATATTCATTAGAGATAAGATTTTTTCAAAAAAGATTTATGAGTCAAGACCCTTTGTAAATGCAATTCTGGGAGGGGCGCTCGACTATGCTAAATAAGAGATATATGTTTTTAGAAAATGAGTCAATCAAAGAAACTAGAAGGGTCATGAAGGATAGAAATCCTATCCTCTTTACCCTCTGCCTATTTTTTGTGATGAATCTTATGCCTGCTGTAATAGCCTTTTTACTAGGTCTTATAATCTACCCCCTAGTAAAAGTATTAAAGCTAGGATATGTTCCTAAAATAGCTTATGGAAGTGACTCATTTATGATATTTGATTTACTTTCCACATTTTTCATAAGTCTCGCTATTTATTTTTTCGTAAAAAAATATCAAAATAGAAATGCCAAGTCTCTAGGCCTAGTAGATGATAAAAAGCTCATATCCTACACCAAGGGTATCTTGATTGGTGGGGCTATGCTTACGGCATCTTTCCTTCTTGTCTTCTTATTTGGAGGCTTTAGGATAAGGGTCAATATTAGAAATATCAGTCCTTTTTTATATCTACTTTTTGTTATAGGTTGGATTTTCCAAGGCTTTGAGGAAGAATTAATTACGAGATCAGTGCTTATGAATTATTTTGCTGCTGTTAAGGACGTAAAGACGGGACTTATAGCCAATAGTTTGTTATTTGCTATCCTTCATGTAGGAAACACTTCCTTTAATGCTATAGCCTTTGTCAATTTACTCTTGATGGGTCTAGTATTTTCTATGATTTTTTACATAAACGATAGTATCTACACATCTGCAGCTTGTCATAGCGTATGGAATTTCCTCCAGGGAAATTTCTTTGGTATAAATGTTAGTGGAATAATTGATAGCCAAAATACCATCTTTAAGAGTGAACCTGTCGGCTCTTTCCTAATAAGTGGGGGAGCCTTTGGAATAGAGGCAAGCCTAATAGTAACCCTTGTCGAGCTTTTCGTCTTAGTTATTTTATTTAGGAAATTAAATAAGCCTTGTCATTAAGAATAAAAAAATAATCGTAGCCTATTTAGGGAGTTAAACTTCGTTTTAAGGCTACGATTATTTTTTGAAAAAATTATCTTAGGACAGCTCCTTTATCAGAGCTTGTAACACATCTTCTATACCTATCAAGCCAACCTGATAGCTTATTATTATCAGTTGGAGTAAAATTCTTCATTCTTTCTTCCATTTCCTCGTCGGATATTTTTAGCCTGATAGAATATTTTTCTATATCAATTTCTATAAGATCGCCCTCTTTGATTATGCCGATTTCTCCGCCTAGGGCAGCTTCTGGAGAAACGTGTCCTATTGATGCTCCCCTTGATGCTCCTGAAAATCTTCCATCTGTTATAAGGGCAACACTCTTATCAAGGCCCATTCCTGCCAAGGCTGAAGTTGGATTTAGCATCTCTCTCATACCAGGGCCACCCTTAGGGCCTTCGTATCTTATTACTACTACATCGCCATCCTTTATGTCTCCCTCATATATAGCCTTGATTGCGGTATCTTCACTATCAAATACTCTTGCAGGGCCAGTGTGTTTGATCATGGACTTATCGACTGCACTTCTTTTTACAACAGCACCTTTTCTAGCTATATTGCCAAACAAGATAGCAAGGCCTCCAACTTTTGAGTAAGGCTTATCAATTGGTCTTATAACCTCGTGATTTTCTGGCTTAGCATCTTTAATTTGTTCATAGATACTGATGCCTTGGACAGTCTTACAATCTTTTTCTAGTAAATTAGCCATCATAAGTTCATTTTGGACAGCTGCTATACCACCGCTTAGGTAGAGGTCTTCCATATGAAATGGCCCAGCTGGTGCTAGATGACATAAATTAGGAACTTTTTCGCTAATCTCGTTAAACAAGTTAAGGTTGATATCTATGCCAGCTTCTGTGGCAATGGCAAGTAAGTGTAAGACCGTATTTGTAGAACAACCTAAAGCCATATCAGTTGCGATTGCATTTCTTATGGAAGAAGGAGTGATTATATCCTTAATCCTTACATCATCATTAATCAATTCCATTATCTGATAGCCACTCTCCTTGGCAATCCTATATCTTTCAGCATAAACAGCAGGAGTTGTTCCATTTCCCTTGAGGGCAAGTCCTATAGCTTCTGAAAGACAGTTCATGGAATTTGCAGTGTACATTCCAGCACATGACCCACAAGTTGGACAAACAGCTTTTTCTATTTCGTAGAGTTCATCTTCTGTGATTATATTAGCCTTATTTTGACCGACAGCTTCGAAAGCGTAGGATAAGGAGATTTCTTTTTTCTTATTCTTGCCAGCAAGCATTGGTCCACCGCTAACGAGGATGGTTGGAAGATTTAACCTCAAAGCTCCCATTATCATACCAGGAACGATTTTATCGCAATTTGGTACTAGAACAAGACCGTCAAGACCATGAGCCCTAGCCATGGTTTCGACACTATCAGCTATTAACTCCCTACTGGGAAGGGAGTATTTCATGCCGACATGGCCCATAGCTATTCCATCACAAACACCTATTGATGGGATGAGGATAGGAGTTCCCCCGTTCATCAAGACCCCATCTTTTACAGCTTGGGATACCTTATCTAGGTACATATGGCCTGGCACTATCTCACTATAGGCAGAAATAATTCCTACGAGGGGTCTTTCTAGTTGTCTTTTTGTATATCCAAGGGCGTAAAAGAGAGACCTGTTTGGGGCTCTCTCTACACCCTTTAGGACCTTATCACTATTTAACATCTAAGCTCCTTATTTTTTAAGCCAACTCATCATTGACCTAAGATCCTTGCCTACTTCTTCTAATTGGTGAGAGGCTTCTCTTCTCCTTGTTGTAAGGAATTTAATCTTCCTACCTGCACTAAATTCTTGCATAAACTCACTAGCAAATTCTCCGGATTGGATATCTTCTAAGATTTTTTTCATATTATCTCTTGTTTCCTTACCGATTACCATTTTTGCTGCGTGATAATCACCGTACTCAGCAGTATTAGAAATTGAATTTCTCATATTTGTAAATCCACCTTCGACTATCATATCTACAATTAATTTCATCTCGTGGATACATTCGAAGTAGGCCATTTCTGGTTCATAACCAGCAGCAACTAGGGTTTCAAAACCAGCCTTCATCAATTCAGTAATACCTCCACACAAGACAGCTTGTTCACCGAATAAGTCTGTTTCAGTTTCTTCCTTGAAAGTTGTCTCGAGGATTCCAGCCCTGCCAGCACCTAGAGCCTTGGCATAAGCTAGGGCCAAATCCTTAGCCTTGCCGCTAGCATCTTGATATACAGCAACAAGGGATGGAACTCCCAAGCCCTTTTGGTATTGGCTTCTTACTGTATGACCAGGACCTTTTGGTGCTACCATAGAAACATCTACGCCAGGATTTACTTCAACCAAGTTGTAATGAACATTAAAGCCATGAGCATACATCAAGGTATCTCCTTCTTTTAGATTATCCTTAACTTCTTTGTTGTAGATATCTGCGGATATTTCATCAGGTACAAGCATCATTACAACATCAGCTTTTTTGCTAGCCTCGCTTACGCTTAACACTTCTAAGCCAAAGTCTTGGGCAAGTTTTCTTGATTTTGAAGTTTCTTTAAGACCAACCACAACATTAACGCCACTTTCCTTTAGGTTTAGGGCGTGGGCATGACCTTGAGAACCAAATCCTATTATAGCTACTGTTTTACCTTCTAATAAACTTAAATCGCAATCTTTGTCATAATATTTTTTTATCATTTTTAATCTCCTAATTTCTTTTTATTCCTGTTATTCCTGTTCTTATTACATCTTCTACTTGATATTTTGATATAATCTTTAAAAAATCATCCAAATTATTCTTATATCCTGTCATCTCCAAAAATAAATTATCAGATGAGTAATCTATAATTTTTGCCTTATAAAGACTAGTTAGGGCATTAAGCTCCAAATAATCACTACTGTGAATCTTTAGCTTGACCAAGAGCATCTCTCTTGAGATGAAATTCTCATTATCCATAATCTCAAGGTCGATAACATCTTCTAACTTTTCAATCTGATTTACTACCTGCCTTACCATATCTGGGTCTTCGGAAATTGTTGCAATAATCCTTGTCTTGTTATCATCGCTACTAACAGCAGCATTAATGCTTTCGATATTAAAACCCCTCCTCGAAAATATGGAGGAGATTCTAGTAAGGATACCAGCATTATTGTGGACAAAGACATTAATAGTGCTAAGGTTTTTCATTTTTACTCCATAATAACATCATCTACAGTTCCACCAGCTGGAATCATTGGTAGAACTAACTCATTCTTGTCAATTCTAACTTCTATAATCGATACCTTATTTGAACTTGCAGCCTTATTAAAAGACTCTTTGAAGTCTGAGAGCTTATCACAGCTATAGCCTTCCGCTCCCATAGAATCTGCAAGTTTTACATAATCAATCGTCTTTTCTATATTGGTCCCTGAAAATCTATTGTTATAAAGAAGGTGTTGCCACTGCCTAACCATGCCAAGAGTAGAATTATTCATAATTACACTTATGACCTTTACATTATTATTAACAGCAGTCAAAATCTCATTAAAATTCATATTAAATGAACCATCACCAGTTATATGAACAACAGGCCTATCGGGATTAGCAAGCTTAGCACCAATAGATGCTCCATAGCCAAAGCCCATAGTACCAAGTCCACCACTAGTAAGAAAAGATCTCGGCTTAGTTCTGCCACAATACTGGGCTGTCCACATTTGATGTTGACCAACATCAGTTACAAATATCAAATCTTCACCTAGAAATTCTGAAATATAAGAAATAACTTGATGTGGTTTAATCTTATCTCTACAGTCCTCAGGCTTATAATCATCCTTCTTTAATTCATTGACTCTCCTTATCCACTCCTTTCTATCCTTTTTTTCTATATAATCTAAAAGCTCTGATAAAATCTCTTTCAAATCTCCAACTAGACTAAAGTCTGTGAAAATATTCTTATCAATTTCTGACTTATCAATGTCAATATGTACTATATAAGCATTCTTGGCGAATTTTTTTGTATTAAGAGCTACCCTGTCAGAAAACCTAACTCCGCAAGCTATAAGCAAATCACACTCATCAATAGCATGATTTGTACTATACCTACCATGCATACCTAACATTCCTAAGTTAAGCTCATCCTCATAGCCCAAAACTCCTATGCCCATGATAGTATTGCAAGCAGGAATATTTGATAACTTAATCAACTCTCTAAGTTCCATAAAACTACCAGATGAGGTAAGACCCCCACCACAATAGATGATAGGTCTTTTAGAATTATTTATACATTCTGCTAACTTCTTGATATCTTCAAGGCTTGGCTTATTTTTCAATGAATCATCGACAAGCTTCTCTTTTTTCTCATACTCCCAATAATCACCCATAACATCGCTTGGAATATCAATAAGCACTGGGCCCTTTCTGCCAGAGTTTGCAATCAAAAATGCTCTTCTTATAGTATCTTGCAAGTCTTTTATATCCCTTACTATAAAATTGTGTTTGGTAATTGGCATAGTAATACCTACAATATCAATCTCTTGGAAAGAATCCTTACCCAAAAGTTTCCTTCCAGCATTGCCAGTAATACAAACTAAGGGAATAGAATCCATAAAGGCTGTCGCAATCCCTGTAACTATATTAGTTGCTCCAGGGCCTGATGTAGCCATAACAACTCCGACCTTTCCGCTTGACCTAGCATAACCATCAGCAGCGTGAGATGCTCCTTGTTCGTGACTTGTCCTAATCAGCCTTATCTTATCTGAATAATCATAAAGCGAATCAAAGACTTGGATAACTGATCCGCCTGGATAGGCGAAGAGAGTATCAACTCCCTCATCAATCAGTGTTTTTACTATAATTTCTGATCCTTTTATTCTCATCTTAACCTCTTAATAATATTCGAAAATTTTCTATAAAAAAAGTCCTCTGTCATATGACAAAGGACGAAAGTTCCGCGGTACCACCTTTTTTCTTATAAAAATAAGCTCTCAAGCATCCAACAATGCTGGGTAGTGATAACGCCTACCAATGCGTCAAATCTTACTATAGTTCAGACTTGCATTAGAAAAATGATTTTCGAAAATCAGCTTGAATATAGACTTTCACCAAACGTCTACTCTCTGAAATCCCTACTGAATCTACTCTTTTTTTCTGCTAATTTATTCTTGATAATATATTAATCTCTTTTCAAAGGTTTGTCAAATAAAATTTCAAAATAATTTTTTATTATTCACAAAAGGCCTTGAAACAAAGGCTTTCTAGCTCAAAAAAATATAAAAATATTAATAAAAAATCACTCTGGACTTGAAATCCAGAGTGATGGATATTAATTTTCGTAACCTGGCTTGCCGAGAAGCTTGAACATTTGTGATTTGTACTCTTCAACTCCTGGTTGGTTAAATGGATTTACCCCTAACATGTAACCAGAAACGCCTACAGCTATTTCGAAGAAATAAAATAGTTTGGCAATATTTTTAGCAGAAATCTTATCTAGTTTTATCCTGATATTAGCAACCTCACCCTTTACATGGGCTATAGTTGTTCCTTCCATAGCTTGTTTGTTTACAAAGCTCATGGTCTTTCCTGCTAGGTAGTTTAGGCCATCGAGATTATCTTTTTCTTCTTTGATGGTAAGGTCTTTGTTTGGATTTTCAATCTCTAGGACAGTCTCAAATAGGTTTCTCTTACCCTCTTGAATCATTTGTCCTACTGAGTGAAGGTCGGTTGTATTATTAACAGATACTGGGAAGATTCCCTTGCCATCTTTTCCTTCACTTTCTGCAAAAAGTTGCTTCCACCATTCGGCTATATATTTTAACTTTGCTTCATAGTTTACAAGAACTTCTATATCCTTTCCAGCTTCATTTAACATATTTCTAATTGCAGCGTATTTGATAGCAGGGTTTTCGAAAGATCTTTGAGTGTACTCATCCATACCTTCTTTAAAACCAGCCATAAATTCATCGAGGTCAATTCCAGCTACTGCAAGTGGGAGAAGGCCTACGGCTGATATAACAGAAAATCTTCCGCCGATATCATCTGGTACGACAAAAGTTTCATAGCCTTCTGCAGCGGCAAGTTCTTTTAAAGCTCCCTTAGCCTTATCTGTAGTAGCAAAAATTCTCTTCTTGGCTTCTTCTTTTCCATATTTTTCTTCAATAGCATCTTTTAAGAATCTGAAGGCTATGGCAGGTTCTGTAGTAGTACCTGACTTAGAAATAACATTTAAAGAATAGTCCTTATCCTTTAGATAATCGAGAAGGTCAGACAAATATTCCCCTGAAATTTGATTTCCTGCATAGATTAGCTTAACTTTTCTATTAGAATTAAAATAAGAATCACAAGCCACATCAACAGCCTTGATACCTAGATAGGATCCACCTATACCAATTGAAATCAAAACATCAGAATTCTTGTTGATTTTTTCTGCTGCTTTTTTGATTCTTTCAAACTCTTCCTTGTCATAATCTACAGGTCTTTCAATCCAACCGAGAAAGTCATTACCGGCTCCATCCTTATTCATCAAAGTATCAAAGGCGGAAAGAGCCTTATCCTCATAGCTAGACAAATTGTCTAAGTTTACATTAGTAAAATCTAATTTCATATTCTCCTCCTATATATACCTTTATTATACCCGATAAAATTATTTTCCATTATCAAATAATTATACAGACTTGAAAGTCAGCCATAAAGAATGCTTACGAAAAAGATAAAGTTTTCTCGTGAGATATAGAAAAATCACCTCTTAAAATCAAACGTTGGAAAATAGATGAAGAATAAGAGTTGATTATGTATTTGATAATGATTCTAAGTATCATAATTAGAATGATAAAAACTTTAGAATGATTCTTGACATATGAAATTTATATAATATAATATGAATACAAGTCGAAGAAAGAAATAAAAAAGGAGTGTACATATGACATTAAAAGGAACAAAAACAGCACAAAATCTAATTACATCATTCGCAGGTGAAAGCCAAGCAACAATGAGGTATAACTATGCAGCAAAAGTTGCAAAAAAAGAAGGTTACCAACAAATCGCCGCAATCTTTGAAGAAACAGCAAGAAACGAAGTTGAACACGCTGCAAGATTCTACAAATTCTTAAAAGAAGAATTTAAACTTGAAGCAATTGAACTTAACCCAGAATACACAGCATTCCCAGTTATCTTCCATGACACCCTAACAAACCTACAAGGTGCTATAGATGGTGAAAATGAAGAATGTGAACATATGTATCCATCATTTGCAGATGTTGCAGAAGAAGAAGGATTTGATGAAATTGCTAGAGCATTCAGAAACATCGCAAAAGCTGAAGGAGCTCATAGAGATAGATATCAAAAACTTCATGACAATGTTGAAAATGGAAAAGTATTTGAAAGAGACGAAAAAGTTATTTGGAAATGCGGAAACTGTGGCTTCCTATATGAAGGAAAAGTTGCACCAAAGATTTGTCCAGCTTGTCATCACAAACAAGAATGGTTCGAAATCGCAAACTTTAACTATTAATAAGAAATTTGTGCCAGGGCCTTGGTCCTGGTTTTTTTGTGGGCAATTTTATAAATTTAGAAGTTAAAATCCTAGATGATTATTTTAGATATAGAAAAAGCCCTTATTTGTAGATAATTATTAACCAATAGTCCTAGTCTTGGGGATAGAACTTTTTCTTTCGACTCGTATAATTTAAGTGAAAAATAAGTAAGAGGAGGCAATATGAAAGTAATAGTATGCAAAGACTACGATGATATGAGCAAAAAAGCGGCAGACTTGGTCATATCAAATATTATAGAAAAACCACAAATTAAATTGGGCCTTGCTACAGGGTCTTCTCCAGTGGGCCTTTATCAATATTTAATTAAGGCAAATGATGAGGGAGAGATTAGTTTCAAATATGCAAAATCAATAAATCTTGACGAATATGTAGGTATTGATTCAGAAAATGAACATTCTTATAAGTATTTTATGAAGAAAAACTTCTTCGACCATGTTTCATTTAATGAGGGGACTAATATTCTACCAAAGGCTAAGGATAATGACGAAAAATACGCCAAAGACTATGACAAGATCCTCGATGAATTTGGACAAAGAGATATTCAAATCCTAGGCATAGGTGAAAATGGCCATGTAGCCTTTAATGAGCCAGCCGATAAACTCAATAGGAGAACTTCGATAGTAAAATTAGCTGATAGCACCATTGAGGCTAATTCAAGATTTTTTGCTAGCAAAGAAGACGTTCCTAAATATGCTATCTCTATGGGAATGGCAGATATCTTCAATGCAAAAACTATAATTCTTCTTGCAAATGGCAAGAAAAAACACCAAGCTGTTAAAAGATTATTAGAAGACGAAAGCCTATCGACAGACTTTCCAGCAGGATTCTTATCCCTTCATCCAAATGTCTATATTTATGTAGATGAGGAAGCTTATAGGGGTTAGTATTTATAGCCAGAGCAGATGCTCTGGTTTTTTTATTGCAAGGGTTGACAAGAATACTTGTCAATTATATAATAATGACAAAGATACTTGTCAAGAAAGGAGCTTAGATTTATTGAAATTAGTTAATAAACTTTCTGAAATCAGAAAGGAAAAAGGAATCAATCAGACAGATCTTGGTAATATGGTAGGAGTTTCAAGACAGACCATATCTCTTATAGAAAGAGGAGATTACAATCCTTCAGTTATGGTTGCTCTAAGTCTTGCCAGAGTTTTTGATATGAGAGTCGAGGATATTTTCGGATTGGAGGAAGAATATGAATAAGAAAAGATTTTTGATGTTAATTATAGTAGGGCTTCTAGTTGGGGCTTTTTCTGGATGGATATTTGAAAATGTTGCGCTAAGCGATTTGGGAAAGGCTATTAAGTTCTTCCTAATAAAAAATGTATTTGCGATATCTCTTACAGTAATCGTATTAAGCCTTATAATAGCCTATGCTTTTTATAGGAAGTCTAAAAAAGAAATCGAAAAAGGTCTTAAAGGCGAAGATCCAATTCCAACAAAATACACTAACTATAGCCTTATGGTAAGAGAGGTAAGTATTTTTCTAATCTTTGCTCTTGCGAGCATATGGGCTATGTCTATGGGCGTTTATTCTTACGAATCTTGGATTAATATAAAAGAGGCTTTGATTATAATACTAGGGTTTATAGTTTATATAATCCTTATATCAATGATTTTTCAAAAAAACTACGAGCTTATCAAGAAAGTAGAACCAAATAGAAAAGCCGACACCCTTGATTTTAAGTTTAATAAGAAGTTTATAGAAGAATCTGACGAGATGCTAAAAGCTGATTATTACAAAAAAGGCTACAGGGGCTATAGCGCAACTATTCTTACAAATTTCATAATGCTAGTAGTTCTATCAGGACTTGGCTTTTACACAGATGTAGGGATACTAGCACCAATATTTCTAGCTATTTCTTCTATTATAGGAATTATAGCAGCAAAATAAGGGGTTGTTGCAAAACTATGAATAATCATCGTACCATCGTTAGAAGGTTCTCTTAGGAAATTTTACCTCTCCTTGCCGGTGGGCATATTAGTGCCTGCCGACTGATGGAGGCATTTAGCCCGTCGGCGTTATGAGACTTTCCGTGGAGGCTCTTCTAACGATAATGGTACGATTTATTCATTCTGCAACAGCCCCTTTTAGAGCTTCTTGTTTATTTCGTTAATCATATTTTTTTCGTAGATATAAAAACCAAAGCTAATTAATAAGTAAATTATAACAAAACTTGCAAAGGCAAAGATTATTGTACTATTGTTAGAAAACCATCTTAGGTATAATCCTGCAAAGACAAAATATATTGCTATTATTAGAAAGTGGATAGTGTGATTTAGATAAACTGATCTAGATTTATTCTTAAAAATAATTCCAGAAAGAGTTGATACCACACCAAAGCCGCCATAAACTAAGCATTGGATGATTTTTGCGTGTCCTGTGCTTACACTTGCCACAAAGTCAGGCACACCTACAATATCAGCTCCAACTAATATTGATATGAAAGCTTCGATTAAAGCTCCAATACCAACCCCTGCCAAAAAACCAACTAGTAAATCTTTAAAAGTTTTCATATATCCTCCTATAGGCCCAAGGCCTTCCTAAATTCTTTTAAGTTTCTCCTAGAAACATAAGAAACATCGCCATTTATAAGCTCGACAGCAATTGTTCCAGTAAAGGATAGGTCGAGTTTTCTTACGAAATCCAAATTAACAATCTCAGATCGAGATATTCTGATAAATTTGTTCTTATCAAGTCTATCAGCTAGTTCATAAATAGTTAGCCTTGATGAAAAAGTTCCATCCTTTGTTTTTACAAAGACGTTCTTATCTTGGGCATAAATTCTTATGATATCCTCATGAGATATGATATAAACTTCCTTGTTCTTAAAGACTACTATTTTATCTACCAGCCTATCTGCCAGAAGGTCCTTTAGGTTTTCGACCTCCTTAGAATATTCTTTGGCGAAAATCTTAACCTTAGTTTCTTCGATTGTTTCATCTATAATTATTTCAACCTTCATCGCCACCTCCTATGATTATTATAGACCGAAGTGGAGGATGCTTCATTTGTTTTCTGATAAAAGGTAACTTATCTAGGATAAGTGGACAAAAAAAGGCCTATCGATACAATCGACAGGCAGATTATATTTATATTTTGGCTAAAAGGCCCAGTTTCCCTTTTCAAATATCTTAAATTCTTTATCATCCTTGTAGCCTGTAATTTCTAGGTCTTCTGTTCCTACCATGAAGTCCTCATGGATTAGGGAATCGTTAAGACCAAGAGATCTTACTTGGCTATCATCTAAATCACTTGCTCCCTTTACGGTTGTTGGATAAGCCTTACCTAGGGCGAAGTGGCAAGAGGCATTTTCGTCAAAGAGGGTGTTATAGAAGAGGATGTTTGAGTTTGATATTGGAGAATCGTAAGGAACTAGGGCGATTTCTCCTAAAAACTTACTTCCCTCATCGCTATCTAACATTTCTCTTAGGGTATCTTCCCCTTCCTTGGCAGAAAAAGAAATTACCTTTCCATCCTTAAACTCAAACTCAAAACCGTTGATTACCACACCATTATAGACAAGTGGTTTGCTTGCTACGAGTCTTCCGTCTACTCCATCGTATTGAGGAGAGGTGAAGACTTCTTCTGTTGGCATGTTAGGTATAAATCTATCGCCTTTTTCGTTAGTAGATCCTGCTGACATCCAGATATGATTTTTTGGAAGTTTTACCCAAAGGTCTGTTCCATTACTTGCCTTGTAGTGGACTTTGTCAAACTGATGGTCGTTTAGGAATTTTGCCTTCTCATCAAGATTATCTATGTGTTTTGTCCAATTAGCCTTGGTTTCTTGCCAAGATTCTGATACTCTTGAGACATCTAAAATTACTTCCCACAATTTATCATAGGCTTCTTTTTCTGTGAGGTCTGGGAAGACTTTCTTTGCCCATTTTTTGGTTGGTACTGAAATAACTAGCCAAGATACTATATCATTCATGGTGTATTTTACATAGTCCTTGGTTTTTTTGCTATTTTCTCTTATAGCTTCTGAGATTTTCTCACTATCAAGTCCATTTAGAAGGTCTGGGTCTTCTGCATGGATGGAAATTCTGTTTGATTTTTTCTTAGCTATTTGATAGTCAAGCTTAGCAAGCTTCCAATCTGCCACTTCATTAAGGGTTTCTTGGTCTTGGTATTCATAAGTTAATCTTGTAAGCTCGTCATCTTTCCAGTCTATTGCGACATTTTTTGCCCCGTTTTCGTAGGCAGCTTTTGTGATAAGGCGGCAAAGCTCTGGGCTTTCGACAGGACTTGTTATTAGGACATCTTCTCCTTTTTGAACATTAACGCCAAACTCGACAGCAAGCCTTGCAAAATTTTCTATTCTTTTTCTCATAATTCCTCCTCGTATATTATAGTCGTAGTAATTAATACTACATTTTGTTCTCTATC